>JBGAVF010000032.1:0-16937 GCA_044228315.1 Bacteroidia bacterium
AATGCGAAACAGTACAGAAACAAAGAAAGCATTGTGGAAAGTTTATGACGTTGATGCTGGCGATATTGTTGATTCCTTTTTTAGACTCCATAAATTTTAAAATTTGATGTTAAACCGATTATTATTTTTCATTGTTTGTGTTGTTTGCGGTTGTCAAAAGAAAACCACAACTTATGTAGAGCCATCTCTTCCATCCAAATCGTATTATCATTTAGAGGCTGTTTGGACGAAAAACATGCCCACTTCCACAAGTATTTCATATATTGGACTTTATAAAAATGTGGTTTTATATGGTATTGATGATGCAAACTTCAATGAAACAATTGTGGCGTACGATAAGCTAACG
Source organism: Bacteroidia bacterium (assembly GCA_044228315.1). Classification (GTDB taxonomy): domain Bacteria; phylum Bacteroidota; class Bacteroidia; order UKL13-3; family UKL13-3; genus CAINMV01. The sequence continues at coordinate 347 of JBGAVF010000032.1, forward strand.
GGTGATTCGCTTTGGAGCCACAATTGCCCGGGTTTTTTAGCGAGTGGTTACCGCATTTATAAAAATAGTATGGTTTACTTTGTAAACGGGAATAGCCACATGGAGGCTTTTGATTTGGAAAATGGTAACAACCTCTGGTCATTTGTTCCTGAAAATAATGGCCGGTATGCTGGGCATGATTTGTTTAACGGGAAGGTGTATTATGCTGTAACTATGGGTTATCCTATTAATGATTCCACTTTAGTTTATGAAATTGACCCAAATAACGGTAACTACAAAGTAGTATTCAGGCTGTATTCAAAAGACAGAAACGGGAATGAAATTTGGTTGCGTTTTGCCGAACCTTGGATAAACCCTAAAGGCGAAACCATAATCCCATTGCTTATTAGAGGCTATAATAATAAGGAAAGTTCTTCTCTTTCGGCTCTTAACCTAACCACTAAAAGCTTTTACTTCGATTATCAGGATACTATAAAAGGTGACCCAATGCTAAACTGGCCTGTACGCATAGGGGATAAGGTTTATTACAAAGGGTGGGATTATCATTGTCGAATTGATTTAAACACCAAGGCCATTGATTATGTAAAACCAATCGACGACAGTCTGAAAGCAAATAACCGAATTCAGGGACTGAACAACCAAATAATTTTCATATCAGCCAATAATTACCACACCAGCTGTTATGATTTGGAAGGTAATTTGTTGTGGAAAGTGAAAGACGGAGGGGCAGGCGAATATCCAATGATATCCTATAAAAACAAATACTATTACACAGCTGGTGGTAATATTAATTGTCTTAATGCATCTGGCAAAATGGAATGGTATTCCCCCCCTATGCCTAAGAGTTATCGATATTTTAATGGTAAGATGGTGTTGGATGAAAGTAGTGGTTGCTTGTATACATGGTCAATTGATCAAATAAATTGCCTTAAAATAAAATATCCATGAAATACATATTTTTTGTATTTGTACTGTTTACTTTTGGTTTAGCTTCAGGTCAGGTAAAATCAAAAATGAGAAACGATTCGATCAATAAAAAAGCGTTCGAGCATAGTTCCTATCTTTACTTAACAGGAGGAATTGATTATACGAGATATAATGCACAAATAGACCGTAGTTATAAAAACCATGATTATACGGTTTTACAGAATTACACGGTATTTAAAACTAGTTCTACAGATATTATAGGAGATACCAACTATATATTTAACCGTTATTTTGGTTTTTCTGCCATAAAATGTATTTCTAAAATCCGATTTTCATTGAACTATAAATACACTTCCGGTTATGTGAATTATCAGGTAATTGAACATTTTCGTAATTATAATGAAGATTGGGCATATCAAGTGTATCAAGATTATACGTACCAGCAATTAGGGGGACGTATAGGGTATGCCTTTTGTATTGCAAAGAAAAAGAAGAATTCGTTCCTTATATTTTCCCTCGGAGCCAACAGCACCTCTGCATCTGTAAATACTTTAAAGAAAGAATTAAAAATATCTACGGTAGGTTTGACTCTACAGTTGGGAATTTCACTTTTTTATTCGAGGATGATATTGAATACCACAGGTTGAGTATTTCACTTTCGGCCGGCGTGCATTTAGATTTGCGCACCTCACTAGCCAGTTTTTTATTCGGAGTGGAATTCAATCCCTTTTTTTTACCCAGGTTTAACTACCCTATTGACACTAAATTTTTAAATGTATCCGCTATGATGGGTATTGGGTTTAAAATATGAGTAACCCCAATTAATGCTGAAAAAGTTGACATACAGCTTCCGCCGCTCGTTGTGAGGCGCCTTCACGTCCCAGCCGGTCGCGCAGCGTTTCATAATCGTTGAGCATGGCCTTGCGTGCACTTCCTTCTTCGGTGATCTTTTTCAGTTCTGTAATCACTTGTTCACGGGTAAATGCGTCCTGTATGAGTTCGGTAACACAGGGCTTATCGAGGATGAGATTCACCAGGCTGATGTATTTTATTTTTATCAGACGCCGGGCGATGTGATACGAGATCACATTCCCTTTATAGCATACCACCTGTGGCACACGGAACAAGGCGGTTTCCAGTGTTGCGGTACCGCTGGTTACGAGCGCAGCCCGGGCAATTTGTAAAAGGGCATACGTTTTGTTTTGCACGCGTGCCACCTGTCGTGTACCAATAATTTCATCGTACAAACTATCGGGTTGTGAAGGCGCCTGTGCGATCACAAACTGAAACTGCGGAAAAGCATCGGCCACTTCCAGCATCACAGGAAGCATGGTTTTGATCTCCTGTCGGCGGCTGCCCGGCAGCAGGGCGATCACCGGCTTTTCAAAAGGCAGGGTGGGAGCCGGCAGTGTACTCAGGGCATCGAGCAGGGGATGGCCCACAAACACCACCTCGTAATTCCATGAGGTATAAAAAGGTTTTTCGAACGGAAGGATCACCAGCATCAGGTCCACATTCTTTTTGATCTTCTTCACCCGGTTTTCTTTCCAGGCCCACACCTGAGGCGAGATGTAATACACTACTTTGATTCCCTCGCCATGGGCCCATTCGGCAATGCGCAGGTTAAACCCCGGGTAGTCGATGAGGATGAGCACATCGGGTTTGAATTCTTCAATATCCTGTTTGCAGAATGATATGTTGTTGAGGATGGTGCGAATGTTCAGAAGCACTTCGGCGAAGCCCATAAAGGCCAGGTCGCTGTAATGTTTCACCAGGGTGGCGCCGGCTTGCTGCATGGCTTCTCCTCCCCAGCAGGCTATATCGGCCGAGGCATCGCGTTGGTGAATGGCTTTTATGAGGTTGCTGCCGTGCAGGTCTCCGCTGGCTTCTCCGGCAATGATGTAGTATTTCATGTGATAAGCAAAGGTACACAGGAATGCCCCACCGCCCCTGATGCAGCGCATGAAAAAATAAATCGGAAATGTTTAGAGCCAGAAGGTGATGAACACCGCGATGCCATACAACATCGTCGCCATCACCAGTCCGCGGGCCGTGAGATGCCGTTCACGGTTGAGGTACCAGAAGAAAGCCGGCAGGTTGGCCAGCACCGATACACTCAGGATGGATGATTTATTGGTTTCGAACAACGATTTAATGAAGTCGGTGAACACGATATGTGAAGCACCGGGCGATGTTACGGAGTAGGCCCAGAGCAGCAGAAAATACAACGCACAACCCAAAACCGGTGTGAGCAAACCCAGGGTAAGGCCAAACAGGAGGTTGTCTTTTTTCAGCGGATTCATTCGGTTCAGTGTTTGGTCCATTTCTCCATTTTTTTCAACTCATGATGTGCTGTAAGATCATAATGCACGGGCACTACCGAAACGTATCCGTTCTTCAGGGCCCATTCATCGGTATCGGTGCCTTTATCCAGGTATTCAAATTCTCCCCGCAGCCAATAGTACTTGCGGTTGTTGGGATCCACCCGTTCATCGAACGACTCCTTCCATTTGGCATTGGCCTGACGGCAGATGCGATACCCTTTGGCTTCGTTGATGGTCACCTTCGGTATGTTCACATTCAGCAGGGTGCCTTTTCCCAATCCGAATTTCAGCATGCGCTCAATGGTCCAGCGGGCTGCTTCTTTGGCAAACGAAAAATCGGCATCGTAATTATAATCGAGCAGTGAAAAGCCGGCCGAAGGAATCCCTTCAATGGCTCCTTCCACGGCCGCACTCATGGTGCCGGAATAGATCACGTTGATGCTGCTGTTGCTGCCATGGTTGATACCACTCAGAAGAATATCGGGCTTGCGGTGCAACACTTTATCAACGGCCAGCTTCACACAATCCACGGGCGTGCCGCTGCACATATACGCCGTATGGTGAGGAAATACATCGGTTTTATCGAGGCGCAACGGTTTACTGATGGTGATGGCATGGCCCATGCCGCTTTGCGGACTGTCGGGCGCTACGATCACCAGATCCCCATAAGGCTCGGCCGCTTCCACCAGGTTGCGGATGCCCGGTGCGGTGATGCCGTCGTCGTTGGTGATCATGATCAGCGGGCGTGTGGTTATCTTAATCATACAGAACGCAAAAATACAACTCGTGAAGGTTGAAACGGGTATGAAATTACTCCTGCTTACCCCGCCCATTCACCCTTTTTCTCCCATGCGGAACAGTACTTTATAAAATCTTTATCTTTGCTCCATGAAATTCGGCGTTGTATTATTCCCCGGCAGTAACTGCGATCAGGACCTTATCCATTGTCTCGAACAAAACACCCGTCAAACGGTAGTGGAGCTTTGGCATAAAGACACCGACCTGCAGGGCTGCGATATGATCTTCTTACCCGGTGGCTTCAGCTATGGCGATTACCTGCGCAGCGGGGCCATTGCCCGTTTCAGCCCCATCATGAAAGAAGTGATCCGCTTTGCCAACGAGGGAGGCTACGTAATGGGTATATGCAACGGATTTCAGATTCTATGCGAAGCCGGACTCCTCCCCGGCGCCTTGTTGCGTAACACCAACATGAAGTTTGTGTGCGAGAATGTGTATCTCAAACCCGCTACCCTCAACAGTGCCGTGACCTCGGCCCTCAGCCTGCAACAGGCACTGAAGATTCCGATCGCCCACGGGGAAGGCCGTTACTATGCCGATGAAAAAACGCTGGACACACTCGAAGCCAACGATCAGGTGTTGTTCCGGTATTGCGATGCGAACGGAAATGTGACCGAAGCCTCCAACCCGAATGGTTCCCTCCGCAATATTGCCGGTGTATGCAACGCCGGCCGCAATGTATTTGGCATGATGCCTCACCCCGAGCGCGCCGCCGATACCACCCTGCTTAACACCGACGGACTGGGCATCTTTACCTCCCTTCTGAAAAGCATGCTGGTTACGGCCTGATCAAAATAAATTTTAAGAGAGAAAAGTTCTGGAGTTACTTCACCACCGGGGCAAACGTGCGGAAGGTCAACAGCAACGGTTTGTATTCGTATTCTTTCTCAGGAACCCGCTGAACCCCGTAATGTTCTTCCATATATTTCAGGTAATACGCATATACTCCGTAGGAATTGGAAACCAGCGTCACCGATGGGTCTGTCAGAATATCCATGCTGAAATACCTGAATCCCCAGTGCTCGCATTCCTTATACCAAATGGGCGTAACGCTGATCCAGCTTACCGTGATATAATGCAGGGAGTGGTACAGCGGGTTTGTATGAAACGGGAGGTAATACCACTGTGAATTGAGGTCGCACCCGAATACCACCAGTTTCTTCGCACTTAATTCTTCGATCACCTCGGGCTTGTTTAGTTCCTCATACCGCTGCACCCGGTCGGACGAGAAGGTATATTCTTTATAAAAATTCACCACGCATAAAAGGCCGGCGGCTGAAATAACCAGCCACTGAAATTTCATACGGAGTTCTGTTTGGCCAACATATAAAAGGAGCAGGGTAATATATACCAGTGAGGTGCTGAAAAGCAATCGTTCCAGAGGGCCGCGCAGGGCCAGCAGGGCCATGTTTATCCCCAACAATACCAGTGCGCAGGCCAGCAGTTTCAACCCGTCGGCAAGCGGGATCTTTACCACTACCAGAGCGAGCAGCACACAGGCCAGCAGTGAGAAGTATAAAAATTTGTACCCTCCGAAAAGCAAAGGCCAGGCGCTGAGATTGGGTTTCATCTCATCCAGGGTTTCTATTCCAAGTGTATTGTGATCGGCCACATACTGCATGCGGCCTTTACTGAAAAGCACCGTGTCGCAGTAAAAGTTGGTACGGGCCAGTCGAAAATCATTCTCACTCCAGCCCACCGCATCGCATACGTCTTTGTTGTAACGAATGAGGCTCATGTCGCAGAATTTCGCCTGCAGGCGGTTGCGGTTCCAGAAGTCGTTCCATGCCGGGTCCCGGGCATAGTATGCGTTGTTGAACAGCGATAGAGCACTGAGCCCGATGATGAGCAACGAACCAAGCAATAACAGGGAAGCCAGCTGGGTTTTTGTATGAACGATGCGTTTATAGAACAGGACCAATACCGGAGCCATGAGCAATGCCAGCAGCAGGAACGACTGGGAACGGATGGCATAGGAAAGCAGAAAGAATAAAAACGCCAGAGCCATGTGTATGCGTTTTGGCCAGATGCTTTCACTCTTCAGGTACAGGAATAAAAACAGCACACCGGTAAGTGCGGCAATGACCGAAACCGTGGTAAACTGCAGCCGCATGAGGGCATGCACACCGAAAAGCAGCATATAGCTGCCGAAGAGCAGGAGCCCTTTTTTTATTCCGGAAACGGAAAGCAATACATAGAGCAGTACGATGTGAAACAAAAAGATGAGAAGGGTTTGAAAACCTTCATACCAGTATACACCGGGTGCCTGCAGGTACAGATTTTTAAAAAGGATACCGATACCGATATGTGAGAAAAGGATATGTTCATCGGGCTGCACCACCTCACCGGTACCGCGCAGGATGCTGATCATTTTAATATCGTCGTAGCTCTCGAACGAAGGGGTAAGCAGCAGATAAATAAGTATTCCCACACCGGCATTCACAAGAATTGAAAACCACCAGCGCCGGCCCGGGGTGCGTATGTCGTATGGCATGGGTTGAAACTATAGAATATCCATTAGGCATTCATCACCGCTTCAATGGAAGTAGCGTGGAGGTTCTTCAGCGCTTCGATGCTGCCGAAATCTTCTCCGTTGATGCGTGCCTGCGTGCCGGTTACTTTACCCAGCACCGTGCATGGGATAGAACCAAGCTGTGCTTTTACTGCATCGAGCTGTTGGGGTTTCACCGAAAGTACGATACGGCTCTGGCTTTCACCGAACAGGGAGGCATCCGCACGGAAGCCGTCGTTCACCGTTACGTCGAAGCCTTTCGAATGCACAAAACCACTTTCGCACAAGGTTACAAACAAGCCGCCTTCACTTACATCGTGTGCACTGCTCACCAGCCCTTTTTGAATGCAACCCAGCACGGCCCGCTGCATATCATATTCCTCATCGAGGTTGAAGTACGGAGCCGGTGATTGTTTTACTTTATGATAATGCGCCAGGTAATGCGAGGCGTTGATATCGTTTTGTGTTTTACCCACCAGCACAATCACATCGCCTTCCTGCTGAAAGCCCATAGGGGTATGTTTCCGGTTGCCGTCAATGATGCCCACCATACCAATGGTAGGGGTAGGGAACACGGCATCGTTATCGGAGCTTTGGTTATAGAAACTTACGTTCCCTCCGGTCACCGGTGTGTTGAATTTTTTACAGGCTTCGCCCATGCCTTTGATGGCATTCACGAACTGGTAATATACTTCCGGGTTGTACGGGTTACCGAAGTTGAGGCAGTTGGTGATGGCGGCCGGTTCGCCTCCCGCACACACAATGTTACGTGCACATTCGGCCACGGCGATCATGCCACCCACTTCGGGGTTGGCATATACAAAGCGGCTGTTGCAATCCACCGTAAGGGCCAGCGATTTTTCAGTGCCCCGCACTTTCACCACCCCGGCATCGGCCGGCTCGTTCGTGGTTTGGGTGATGGTACCCACCATGCTGTCGTACTGGTTGTATATCCAGCGTTTCGATGCGATGTTGGGATGTTTCAGCAGGAAGTGCCCCACCGCTTTCAGATCCGCTGGAACCGGAACACTTTCGGGGTTGAATTTTTTTATCTCGTTCAGATAGGCCGGCTCGGTGTATTCCCGGTAATATACCGGAGCCCCGCCGCCCAGCACCAGACTCTCGGCCGGAACCGAGGCCACCAGCTCGTTGTGGAAGTAATAATTCAGGGTTCCTCCTTCAATCACTTCTCCAATGAGGGCGTAGGAAATATCCCACTTGTCGAGGATCTGTTCCACTTCTTTTTCACGACCTTTTTTTATCACCATCAGCATGCGCTCCTGGCTCTCACTCAGCAGAATTTCGAAAGGCACCATGCCTTTCTGGCGCACCGGTACCTTATCGAGGTAGATGTTCATGCCGTGTTCCCCTTTGGCGCTCATCTCACTGGTGCTGCAGGTAATACCCGCGGCTCCCATATCCTGTATGCCAATGGTGGCTCCGGTTTCAATGATCTCGAGGGTAGCTTCCAGCAATAACTTTTCGGCAAACGGGTCGCCTACCTGCACGCTGGGAAGATCTTTGGCGCTGTCTTCGGTAATATCTTTACTGGCAAAGCTGGCCCCGTGGATGCCGTCCTTACCCGTAGCCGAGCCAATGATATACACCGGATTTCCAACACCGTATGAGGTAGCACTGGCGGTTTTTCCAACCTTGGCAATGCCCACACTCATGGCATTTACGAGGGGGTTGATCTGGTAGCATTCATCAAAATAAACTTCCCCGCCTACGGTAGGGATGCCAAACGCGTTTCCGTAATCGCCAATACCTTTCACCACACCTTTCAGCAACCATTGGGTGCGTACGTTCTCGAGGGAGCCGAAACGCAGGGAGTTGAGCTGGGCAATAGGGCGGGCGCCCATGGTGAAGATGTCGCGGTTGATGCCCCCCACACCGGTGGCTGCTCCCTGATAGGGTTCTATGGCACTGGGGTGGTTGTGCGATTCTATTTTAAAACAAACGGCCAGTCCGTCGCCGATGTCGATAAGGCCGGCATTTTCTTCCCCGGCTTTCGCCAGCATTTTATCCCCTTCTTTCGGAAGGGTTTTGAGCCACACGATGCTGTTCTTATAACTGCAGTGTTCGCTCCACATCACACTGTAAATACTCAGTTCGGTGAAGTTGGGTGTGCGACCCAGAATTTCACGTATTTTATCGAACTCTTCCGGGCGTAAACCCAGTTGCTGAGCCTGTTCGACGGTTGCCCATTGCGTTGAAAAAGAAGACATGCCGCGAAGGTAACACTTTTGCGTGTACCGACTGTAAAAACGAGCTTCCGAATTGCGGCAAAAGGCCCGGGAAACCCGCCCGGCGCCACCGGCCTTGCCGGGTGCTCACGATTCCTTAAAAAAGATGTTTCTTTGCCCAACTGCTATAGCCCTCTTTGCCCCTGATGAAAAAGATCTACTTCCCTTCGCTCAACGGGATTCGTTTTATAGCGGCATTTATGGTTATTGTGGCCCATGTTTCGCCCTATGCCACTGAACGGGGTTTTACCGCCTCTTTTTTTACCATCGACTACGGAGTTCTGGGGGTGACCGTGTTTTTTGTGCTGAGTGGTTTTCTTATCACCTACCTGTTGTTTCATGAGAAGCAGGAGACCCAAACCATTCATGTAAAACAATTCATCATTCGACGTATTCTGCGCATCTGGCCGGCCTACTTTCTGGCCGTTGGGGTCGGATTTTTTCTGTTTGCTCCATTTCACGAGGGCACCCGCATTTTTCTGGAACAGCATTTCTGGCTGAAGTTCTCATTCTTTGCCTTGTTTCTGGCCAATGTGGTGCGTTCCGTGATATTTGATGCCGGGGTAATGAGCCATCTGTGGAGCGTATGTGTGGAAGAACAGTTCTATCTGGCCTGGCCTTTTTTAATGAAACAGTTCTCACACCGTTTTTTAACGATGGCCGGAAGCATCATCGGAGGTATTCTGTTGCTGCGTATTGTATTCGCGTACTGGAACATCTATCACCCGCTCGGTGAAACCAATCACACATCCTGGATGCTGGTGGAATCGGCCGGGAAATTCCTGACCTGGTCGCGGGTGGATTGCATGGCCATCGGAGGCATAGGTGCCTGGTTGCTCATCCATAAAAAAACAGGCATCACCCGCATCCTGTTTCATCCTGTATTTCAGATCCTGTGTTACCTGCTGATGCTGCTTTTTATCATCAGCCGTGTTGATCTCGGCTTTTTGCATCACGATGTATTCGGCTTGTTGTCGCTGGTGCTTATCATGAATGTTTCAAGCAATCCGAAGAGCCTGCTCAGTTTTGAAAACCGAGTGATGCATTCATTGGGAAAAATATCGTACGGGTTGTATCTTTATCATCCCTTCGTGTATCTGCTGCTCATATACTTCCTGCCCGCCCTGCCTCCAATGCCTCCGGCTGCAATGGTGACCGTTTGCTTTGCCGGTGTGGTACTGGGCAGTATTGTCGTATCCTGGCTCTCGTATCACTATTTTGAGCGGTTTTTCCTCGGGTTGAAAAAGCGGTTCACCTATATTCTGAGTGGCGACGACGCGGGTGCATGAGCTGCCATTCGTTTTTATAAGGCGCGCTGGCGGCTGATTTATACATCGTTACCCGACAAAAAAAAGCGAGAAACAAAAGCCACGAATTTCCTGTTGTGATTTTCCTTTTAAAAAGTATGCGTTCGGTCAGAGGTATTCCCCGTATATAGTGTTAACTTTACCCTCGCGGAAGGCTATGGATTTCATCAGTGGATGACGGCATGCCGATTCTTCAGCATCCGGAAAGTCCGGAGCGTTTCGCTTACGTAATTTAATAGTTTTAATTATGAACAGAATTCTACTAACCCTATCGATAGCCCTTATCGCTTTCCGGGTTTCAGCGCAAACAACCATTCCCAATGGTGCCTTTGAGAACTGGAATACTACCAGTTTTGAATCTCCCAAATATTATCAGTCATCCAACACGGATGTGATCTCTATGGGTATGCCGGTGAACTGTGTAAAAACCACCGACGCCTTTCATGGCACAGCGGCTGTTAAATTAACAACCGTGGTCAACACACAGGATACCATGTTCGGATACTTCGTAAATGCCAACCCCAACGGTGATCCGAACACCTGGCACGGGGGTATTCCGTATGCCGAAAAACCAAGCGGTATGCGGGTGTATTACAAATCAACCATTACCGCCGGCGATACAGCATTTGTTATTGTAGCCTTTTCCAAAGCAGGGGTCAACATTGGTTCGTATACACTTAAAATTTACAACAACGCCACAACCTACACCTTGCTCAGTTCGGCATTAAGTCCGGCGCTTACACAAACCCCCGACTCGGTAGTGGTGGCCGCTACATCGGGAAATCCGTTCTCGAATAAAATGGTGAGCGGCAGTGTATTGTATCTCGACAGCTTTTCATTCACCGGGGTAACGGCACAACCGGCAATGCTCAACGGCGACTTTGAACAATGGGATGTCAGTGCGTACAACATACCGGTGAACTGGTATCTGGAAGAAGGACGCACCATTACCAACATACGTTCCACCGATGCCTACAAGGGCACGTATTCAGTGCGCCTTACTACCAATCTCGACCAGGACGAGAAAGGAAACAGCCGGGCCAGAAATACATCGATTAGCACCTGCTATTACGACCGCAATTGCAATCAGTGCGATCAGAAGGGCGGATATCCGTTCAATAAAATGACCGATACCCTGGTATTCTGGTATAAGTACACAGCGAACGCAACCAATGGAAAAGCCAGTGTCATGATCAACCTGAAGAAAAATGGCACGATGATGTGGGGAGCGAGTGCTGATCTTCCGGCAGCCTCCACCTGGCAGTACTACTTTATGCCGATACTTCCTTCCCAAACCCCCGACACCCTGATCGTTCGATTTCAATCGTCGCGATGGGAAGATTCTGCCTTAGCATTTGCCGGTTCTGTATTGACCTTTGATGAAGTGCAACTGAAGTCGGCACCTCTGCATACAGGCATCTTCACTACCATGAGAAGCAGCACATATAATGTGTATCCGAATCCGGCACGCAATGTAATGTATGTAAATGCTCCAGCCGAAAACAATACACCGGCTACCCTGCGCCTGATGAATGCCATGGGACAAACCGTGCTGACCCAACCGCTCAATGCGGACTATAGCAGAATTGATTTGGGTACGCTCAGCAAAGGCATGTACTTCTATGTGATCGAAAGCAATGCTTCGGCAATAAAAACCGGAAGCGTGGTCATTGAATAAACAGGTTTAAAACAGCCTGAGAAAAAAGGGACGGGTACTTACCCGTCCTTTTTTTATGGTACCGGTATTCATCTTAATTTTATCTCTTGCCTAAAACATGGTATTCTTGCAACAGAATAATTTCAGTACACATATTTCATGACCGAAGCTGCTGATAAAACATACACCTACCTCGCCCTTGGCGATTCCTATACCATCGGCGAAGCCGTGCCCTATACCGATTGCTTTCCTGCACAGGTAGTGGAACAACTCAGCACCACTCATGCCTTTACAGCCCCTGAAATTATTGCCACCACCGGCTGGACCACCGACGAACTGCAAGCTGCCATTGCCCAACGAAACCTGCGCGGTGTGTACGATGTGGTTACCCTCCTCATTGGCGTGAACAACCAATACAGGGGCCGCGATACCGCCAACTACCGCAAGGAGTTTACCCAACTGCTCGAAACCGCCCTGCGCTTTGCAGGCAACAAGACGGCCCATGTGGTGGTGCTCTCCATCCCCGACTGGGGCATCACGCCCTTCGGCATCAACTCGGGACGGGATGTGCCTCAGATCTCGAAGGAGATCGACTGGTTCAATAGCATTGCACGCTGGGTATGTGAACAGCGAAACATAACTTATATCGATATCACACCACATTCCCGCACGGCCCGCAACGACGCCTCCCTCATTGCCTCCGACGGGCTGCACCCTTCGGGAAGTATGTATGCTTACTGGGCCGGTAAAGTATGTGAGGTGATACGGCAGCGTTACCCGAAAAACCGATGAAGACCAAAATACGCCTCGCCCTCTTTGCCTCCGGAAGCGGCAGCAATGCCGAGAACATCATCCGGCATTTTCTGCATCATCCGCTCATTGAAGTATATGCGGTGCTGTGCAATAAACCCGGGGCCTATGTGCTGGAACGCACCGCCCCCTATGGCGTGGACCAACGGGTGTTTACCCGGGAAGACCTGTACGAGAACGATCAGATCTACAGTTACCTCGACTGGTTTGAGATCGACTACATTATACTGGCCGGCTTTTTATGGCTCATGCCGGCCCGCATCATCGAAGCATTTCCCGAACGTATCATCAACATACATCCGGCCCTGTTGCCCAAATACGGGGGCAAAGGCATGTATGGTATGCGGGTACACGAGGCGGTAGTGGCGGCCGGCGAAAAGGAAACCGGCATCACCATTCATCTGGTGAACGAAAAATACGACGAAGGGCAAACGCTTTTTCAGGCCCGGGTGGCGTTGGAGGTGGGCGATACACCCGCCACCGTGGCGGAAAAGATCCATGAACTGGAACAAACTCATTTCCCGAGGGTTATAGAGGAATACATCCTGAAACACCGGGAAAAACGGCTGCCGGTATAAAAAAGAGTACCTTTGCAGCATGAATACCCGCAACCCTCGTCGTGATGACGACAAAAAGCCGGGCCGCACCAGAAATACATCTGCAGGCCCCAACAATTACAAAAACAGAACTTCTTCTTCTTCCGGTTCCACCCGAAAGCCACGTCTGTCCGAAAGCCCCGATAAAAAGGAAGGCTTCGAAAAACGTCCCTACAACAAATCAGGATCTTCTTTTAGCAACGACCGACGCAAGCCGGAAGAGAAAAAATTCCGCTCATTTGATGATGCAGGATCTCGTCCGCCCCGCGATTTTGGCGACCGCAAACCGTACACCAAACGTACCGAAGGCGGTGAAGGCGGCTACGGCTCCCGCACCCCCCGCGACGGAGGCAGCAAACGTCCGTACACCAAACGCACCGAAGGTAGCGAAGGTGGTTACAACTCTCGTCCGCCCCGCGATTTCGGCGACCGCAAACCCTACACAAAACGCACCGAAGGCGGTGAAGGTGGCTACGGCTCCCGCACACCCCGCGATGGCGAAAACAAACGTCCGTATACCAAACGCACCGAAGGTGGTGAAGGAGGCTACGGTTCCCGCACCTCCCGCGACGGCGAAAACAAACGTCCGTATACCAAACGCACCGAAGGCGGTGAAGGAGGTTATGGTTCCCGTCCGCCCCGCGATTTTGGCGACCGCAAACCTTACACCAAACGTACTGAAGGTGGTGAGGGTGGCTACGGTTCCCGCACCCCACGCGACGGAGGCAGCAAACGTCCGTATACCAAACGTACCGAAGGCGGTGAAGGTGGCTACGGCTCCCGCACACCCCGCGATTTCGGTGATAAAAAACCATACGCAAAACGTACTTCTTTCTCTGAACATGAAGGAGAAGAAGGCGGACAAAAAACACACTACCGCCCCACGTACAACAACGACAACAAACGCCCGTACAAGGCACGCACCGGAAGTTCCTATAAAAAGCCAACCATCCGTCATGAGTCGGATCAGGAAGGCATACGCCTGAACCGTTACCTCAGCAATGCCGGCATTTGCAGCCGCAGGGAGGCCGACGACCTCATTGCCAGCGGTGTGGTAAGTGTGAACGGCACCGTGGTGACCGAACTGGGAACCCGTGTAGATCCGGACCGCGATATTGTGAAATACAACGGCGAGTCGGTTCGTAAAGAACGCCTCGTGTATGTGTTGCTCAACAAACCCAAAGATTATATCACCACCACCGACGATCCTCAGGAACGCCGCACGGTGCTCAACCTGGTAGAAAAGATCACACCCATTCGTGTGTATCCGGTAGGTCGCCTCGACCGTAACACCACCGGTGTGCTGTTGCTCACCAACGACGGGGAACTCACCAACCGCCTTACCCATCCGAAATTCGGCATCACGAAAATGTATGCCGTGGAACTCGATAAGAAACTACGCCAGGAAGACTTCCTGAAAATACAGGAAGGCGTGGAGCTGGAAGACGGCCCCATCAAAGTGGACCAGGTAGCCTATATCGAAGGTATGGACAAGAAGAACATCGGGGTGCAACTGCACAGCGGACGTAACCGCATCGTGCGCCGCATCTTCGAACACCTGGGGTACAAAGTAGTGAAACTCGACCGTACCGCTTTCGGCACACTTTCCAAAAAAGGTATGAAACGCAGCGAGTGCCGTTTCCTTACCCCCCTGGAAGTAGGACGCCTGAAAAAGCTGGCCGGTATGGCCAAAGCGTAACCCTTTTTTTACGGGTGCATTTGAAGTCAATACTTTATTTTTGAAGCTTCTCATGAAAAACAACCTCAGTATATGGCTATTGCTTTGTATCATTTTTACGGGATTCAACGCCTGTAAAAATGATATTCAGCTGAATGCCGATTATAAGGAAATAATGGTGGTGTACGGATTGCTCGACATCAACGATACCGTGCATTATGTGCGTATTGAGCGGGCTTTCCAGAACACCAACGCCACGGCCCAGAGCATTGCCCAGAAACCCGATTCCATTTACTTCGATACCCTGGAAGTGAACCTGGTGGAAAGCGGCACCGGCACCATTTTTCACCTCAGCAAAGAGGTGACCACCAGTAAGGACTCCGGTTATTTTCAGAACAAGGTGAATGTGTTGTACCGCTTTAAAGGAACCCTCAACCCGCAACGCACCTATACCCTCTACGCCAAAAACCCAAAAACAAATTATCAGGCTACATCCACAACGCCGATAGTGGCAAATCCAACCCGTTTCATTTATCCTGCCGGTGATACAATTGACTTGTTGGCTGGAAAGAATATGAAAATAAACTTTACCACAGGTGTGAATGCAATGGCCTATGATATGTTTCTCCGTTTCAAGTGGAATGAGTATGATTCAGTAACTAATGCATTACTTGGTACGAAATACCTCGACTTCTATCTGGAACGTTCATTACATATTAGAGGATCAATTAGCGTTCCAGAAGTCATGGAGTCAACAGCTCAAACCGATGACATCATCGCATTTATTGGAGGGGCTTTATCAGCTAAGAAAGGGGTGAAGCGTCAGATGACTGATATCGATGTTTGCCATGCCGGAGCGGCCGATGATCTGAATGTGTATCTCGATATCAGCAAGCCTTCCATTGGTATCGTGCAGAAGAAACCGGAGTTCTCGAATGTGGCCAACGGGTACGGTATCTTTTCATCCCGCAATGTGTATTTCAAATACCATCACTGTAATTTCTATACCAATCAAACGTTGCGTAAGAACCCGGCCACCAGCCATCTGGGCTTCTTTGAATAATTACTGATAGCTCTCGGTGCGGAGCAACGGGCATACTTTATACCGCGCATCGTGTGTATCGTGGTACACGGCATCGAGCACCTCCACCACAGTTTTAATTCCGATTTTTTTCGCCCAGGCAAACGGACCCATAGGGTAGTTGGTGCCCAGCATCATAGCCGTATCAATATCTTCTTTTCCGGCCGTGCCTTCCTGCAGGGTGAAGTAGGCCTCGTTCATAATCATGAAAAGAATGCGGGGAGAAACCATGCCCACCCGGTCGTGCGTAACCCCGGCCTTCCATTTTAACAGAGTTTCCACACGGGCAATGTTCTCTTTCTGCCCTTCGTGATGCCGGCTGATCTCTTTTACGCTGCGGTTGATAAAACCGGGCAGTGCATTGAAACCCATGATATGCAGAGGCAGTTCCATGCCCGCTTCATGCGCCACCCTGCCCAGCTGCAGGGTTACTGCCGACAACAGAAACAACGTACCGGGAACCGATGCATAGGTTTTGATGCGATCGGGTTGTTCTTCAAAACTGAGGTCGAAGAAAACTGCACAGTCCGCGATCTCCTCCGGGGTAAAAGATTCTTTGAAAATAATATGCAATGCCTCGGGGAGGGTTTGTTTCAGTTCTTCAAACCTTGTTACTTTGCCGGTGACTCCAATGTTCATAGCCACAAAGCAACAT
>JBGAVF010000353.1:0-2055 GCA_044228315.1 Bacteroidia bacterium
TGGGAGCGCACGGAAACAGCATGTGGGTAATACCGCATTGCATGCCCGTGATGCCAGCACTCTTCATAAAACTGCAGATCGGCACAAATTTTAAAACGGGTGTCGAATGGATATTTCAGAAGCAGGGTGCGCGATGCAAATACACTTTGATGCGACAGTATCATGAGATGCGGTGGACGTGGTTTTCCGGCTTTAATAAACCGGCGGCCCTTGTTTTCATAATCGGCGATATAATCACCATAAATAAACTCATCATCCGGTTTTGCAAAGGCCATCACATCTTCCACAGTTTTCGTACCGGCAAAGGTATCTCCGCAATTCATAAAATTTATCCATTTACCCGTGGCCAGGGCAACCCCTTTGTTCATGGCATCATAAATTCCATTGTCTTTTTCAGAAATGCAGTGGCTGAGCCGGTGCCGGTATTTGCCGATAATGTCCAGAGTTCCATCGGTGCTGCCCCCGTCAACAATGATGTATTCTATATCGGAGTACGATTGTTCCAGCACATTCATAAGGGTATGCTCAATGTCTTTCACCCCATTGAACACCACCGTAATGACCGTAACTTTGGTTTCCGGCATGCAATCAATACATTAAGTCGAGATTCAGTTTTTCAAGCAATGAGCGTACAGCCGGATTCTTCTGAAGCATGAATTCAAGTTTCTCTTTTCCGGTGTACAACTTACGTTCCTCCTGGGGCAGATGCTCCCCTTTTTCAAAAATAATATCGGTTACCCCGTTGTATTCCTTCCTGAAAAAACTGTTGATCTCCATTTTGAAATCCATGAATTCCTCCTGCCTGAAATAATCGCCGGGTATAGAAATGGACAAGGCCAACGCCTCTGCATTCCAGGTTGCTTTACTGCGCGACAGGATAAAGTAAATACGGCTTTTGGCTGAATCATTCAGATGTTCAAGAAAACGGGCATACCCTGAAAGGATCATGGTCTCGTCTTTCAGAATGGTATCAGGCGTTGTAACCGGATTCTTTGCCTCAGGCACTCCGGTTTCGGGCTTAATGGTTTCGCGAAGGGTATGGAGCGAACCCAGTTTCATTGATGTGCCGGCAGCCGGCTTGGGAACCGCATCGGTTTTGGAAATCACATGAGCGGGTGTATTCGGCCTCACCGGTTCTTTTCGTACCTCCGGTTCTGCATCACTGGTTTCGTCAGCTATTTTTTTTTTATCCGCATCCTCTTTTTTAGGAGCGCTCAGGTAGGCCATTCGCAGGAGTGCAAGTTCTACATGCAATCGCTGGTTTCGGGCCTGGCCGCTGATCTTCTCCTGATCATTCAGTATGCCCAGGTATTTCAGCAGAAGAATGGCGGAATAGGACTCGGCCTGTGACTTGTATTGCTGCTTCACCCCTTCCGTTACTTCCAGCAGTTCCAGGGTGGCCGGGTCTTTACAAACCATCAGGTTCCGGATGTGCTCGCTGAGCCCAACCACAAACTGATGCCCGTCGAAGCCTTTATTCAGAATATCGTTAAAGGTTAGCAATACATCCGAAGTGTTGAAGGTGCCTGTGGCCTGTACAATTTTGAAATAATAATCATAATCGAGAATGCTGAGATTCTCGATCACGTTTTTATATGTCACCACCCGGTTCGTAAATGAAACCGTCTGATCAAAGATCGAGAGGGCATCGCGTAATGCCCCGTCGGCTTTTTGTGCGATCAGATGCAATCCCTCATCATCAAACTGCACCTCCTCCTTTTGGGCAATGGACTGAAGATGTGTGGTTATATCGGCTACCCGGATTCTTTTGAAATCAAAAATCTGACAACGGGAAAGAATGGTAGGGATAATCTTATGCTTCTCGGTGGTGGCCAGGATAAAGATGGCGTATGGGGGCGGTTCTTCCAGGGTTTTCAGGAAGGCATTGAACGCCGCATTGGAAAGCATGTGCACCTCATCGATGATATATACTTTATATCGGCTTCCCTGTGGCGGTACACGCACCTGATCCACCAGGTTTCGCATATCATCCACCCCGTTATTGCTGGCCGCATCCAGCTCATAGATGTTGAATGAAGCACTGTTGTTGAACGA
>JBGAVF010000033.1:0-16764 GCA_044228315.1 Bacteroidia bacterium
AGTTGATATATCCGAAACGTGCTGCCAGAACAATGTTTCTGTAAGCGCTGGAGATGGTTTATTTTTTCGAACCGTATTCAATACTTGCATCATCATACATGTAATACGTTTCACCCCATTTTTTGTGACTATTAATATCCGTTTCAAAAATGTGCGTTTTTTTACGATCCCAGGTGGAATATACATGTGTGTAAATATAGCGCCCGGTGGCACTTGATTTGGTTTTATACGTTTTTACGTAATAGAACGTGTCGGTGATGTTTTGTTTCTTTCCTTCACTGTATTCTGAAGGACCCTTCCAGGTTACAATGCCTTGTGAATTCCGTTCCCCGTAAAATGTGCGCATGGCAGTATCAACGGAAGTGCCGGCAAATGAAATGCGGAGTGCCGATCCGGGCTTCAGTATCACAGAATCCTCTTCATGTTTAGCCGAGATAAAACAGGAGCCACCACTTTGCAAAAGTCGTTCCCCGCACTGGGTGCTTATACGTGCTTTGAACAAACTGCGGTAATCATTAAAAGAATTCACATGGATTTTAACCGCACCGGTCACGAATTCGTTCGTCCGCGCATTGAATAAGGTATGTGCTTTTATCGTCACTAGGGTCCCGTCTTTGCAGGATAAAATGGTATCTCTCAGGTTGGAGATGGTAAACACTTCCGTGTCGGAATCAATGTACTGAGGCAATTGGCCGGTACTCACATGCATTTCAATAACTTCCGGTTGAGGGGATGGGGCTGCATTGTGTTGTTGTAATACGGACGGAGCTGTTGATCCCTGCACAGTACCTTCCCCTTGTTTAGTGGCAGTGAATTCTGTTTTGCCGGTATCAGTGGTCACTTGATTTTTTTGAACAAGCGTATCCGGTGTTTTTACTTCCCGGGGTGCAACCATCGTCGCCTTTGAAGGCAACAGTGAATACACCAGAATGCCAACAGCTACCACCGCTATGGCTCCCAGCGTGAAGGATTTGATAAGACTTTTTGCATAGTATAATTTTCCTGATGCTACAACTTCTGAGCGTAACCAGTTGTGCTTGAGCACTTCAAATGTGTGACGGTATGACTCCACCAGTTTTGTAAGACCGGGATCTTGCTGCATGGCTTTCTCAAATGCGTCACGCTCCTCAGTGGTCATCTCCTGTCGCAGGTATGCTTCGACCTTTTTTATAAGGGTTACATCTTCCATTTTATGGGTTGATTAATTCTTTTGCTTTGGCAAGGCACTGGTATTTCATGGCCTTCACCACATGGGCATTGCGCAATCCGGTGATACGGGCTATTTCTTCCATCGATTGTTTTTTGAAATAGAATAAATGCAGTATTTCACGGCATGTTTTTCCAAGAGACTGTAACGAGCTTTGAAGCTTCTTGTACTGCGTTTCACGTTCTAGCAGACCATCCAGCTCGTTTTCATTGATGATCGTATCAGTCAACCCAGTCTGCGGCATCATTTTTTTACTACGCAACTGTTTGTACCATACCTTTTTTGCAATGCCAAAGAGCAACTGTTCCGGGTGTATATCCAGCACAAAACGGTGTTTTTCTGCGTAATGATAAAAAGCCATCAGGCTATCCTGTATGATATCCTTGCATTCCTCGGTGCCGGCACCGTTTTGTTTCAACCATTTTTTAACGGGCTTGGCGCAGGCATACAGATGCCGAAACCCTTTTGAGGGGTCAGATTCCAGTATCTTGTAAAAGGATTGGCTTTCCTGCATCGCTTATATATACCCGTAAAGTGAAAAGGTAAAGTATAATTTTTACTTTTTCTTTGATTTAACCTCTATAATATGTTGTAACCTCCAATTCCATCCATCTGCAACCGGTGTATTACCATGAGGTGAATGTGTTCATGTTTTATAACAACAATAAGAATGAAAAAGTTACCATTTAGCTGCCGTGCATGCCATTGACATCAGGAAATACAAGCCGTATTTTATATACATTTGTGTGGTCATCTTTTCGCATACTATCATTTCACATTTTGCAAAGCAGTACTACTTCTTAATTCTGTTTTATTATGAAAAATAATTTTCTCTTCTCATTAACGGCTGCAACTTTACTGGCATTTACCCTGCTGGCTTTTGTTACGGCATTTCGTCCCCATAAAGGCAACGACTGGACGGTTCCGGAAGCTGCTAAAAAAGTGAAGAACCCGGTTAAGGCTACGCCTGAAAATCTGAAAGCCGGAAAGATCCTGTACGATCTGCATTGCAAATCCTGCCATGGCTCTAAAGGAAAAGGGGATGGTACCAAAGCCAAATCACTGAATACTTCCTGCGGTGATTTTAGCACGGCTTCGTTTCAGTCCCAGACCGATGGCAGCATCTTTTATAAGATACGCGAAGGACGGGATGAAATGCCGAAATATAAAAAAAAGATCCCGGATGAAAATGAGGTGTGGACGCTGGTGAACTATATGCGTTCACTTTCGGGCTCCACCCCGAAAGAAGAACCGAAGAAGCCGGCCGATGATACCAAAGTCACAGAGAAGAAGGAAACCAAAAAGCCCGCTGATACTGTAACCAAAAAGGCGGAGGTGAAAGCACCTGTGGTGAAGAAGGACAGTGCCACCCGGGTAAAAGACTCTTTGTTGCTGGTGGAAAAGATCAACATCGAAAAGGTGATCGTACAGATGGAGAAAGCCATCAATGCGTCGGATACACTGGCGTTTGTGGCTTTATTTACAAGCGATGCCATATACATGCCGGCCATGGAACCCATGGCCACAGGCACAGAGCCGATAAAGGCAGCGGTAAAGAAAAGTTTTTCAGCCTTTTCCTTCTTGGTGAAATACACAACAGATGAAACGGAATGCCATGAAGAACTGGCCATTGTTCGTGCTACCTCACGGGGACAAAGAACCAACCGGGGCATTGGTGATGTAGTGGAAACTTCATTCGAAAATCACTATCTCCTGGTGATGAGAAAGTCTGGCGGTGCATGGAAGATCTACCGGCTTATGAGCAACTGAGAAGCAACAGATTACTTCATCAATGCGACATCTGGGGCAATACAGTGAATACCGCTGCCCGCATGGAAACCAAGAGTGAAGCCAAGAACAAGGGCATGATCGATATGTATTTTGTGGAAGGGTATGCCGATACTCCCCAATCCTGAAAGAGATATTCTCAGGAATAAATAAACGGCCCTATTTCACAATGATCCGCTCGGTACTGTTCGTGTTTGGCGCTATGTATTTCATCAGGTATACACCCTTTGCATAAGCAGCAAGTGAAACGGTATTCTCTCCGGCAGTTGTTTTTTGGGTGAACAACAGTTTTCCTTCAATGGAATAAATTTCAGCCATTCCCTCCTCATGCGTATTTAAAATGAATGTGCCCCCGTTTGGATTCGGATAGATAGCGTACGGCTTCCCGGTAACAGAACCAAGGCCAGATGCGGCCACCTTCACCGTAACATTGAAAGTATTCGAACACTGTTGTGCATCAGTACCGGTAACAGTATACGTAGTGGTAGCGACAGGACTGGCAATCACCACGTTTCCGGAGGTGGTGTTCAATCCCGCACCCGGCGACCACAGGTAGTTGACGGCACCGGTGGCAGTGAGCTGCACCACCTGCCCCAAAGCAATGGATGGGTTTGATGGAGATACACTTACCGTTGGTTTCGGCCATACGATCACATCTACAGGCAATGATTTACTGCACAGTGAATCATTTGTTCCTTTTAAAGTATAGGTTGTACTTGATGATGGTTTTGCGTACACATGCGAACCGGTGGTGGCACTGAGCCCGGTTGCCGGACTCCATTCATACACATCAGCTCCGTAAGCAATGAGCTCCATGCTGTCGCCTTCACACATGCTGCCTTTGTTCGAATACCCAAGTACCGGAGGCTGCACTACTTTCACAAATACCGAATCGGTGTCGGAACAGTACCCTGATTGTGTAGCAATAATGGTGTACATCGTGCTCATCGGTGGTTGTGCTATTACGCTGTCGCCGGTGGTGGTGTTGAGACCCATAAACGGGCTCCATGTGTAGTTGGTGGCACCCGATACCCGCAACACGGTGCTGCTGCCTTTGCATATTTTTACGTTACCACCGGTTTTCAGTGCAACGTTCGGCAGTACAGTAATAGTGATGTTGGCACTGTCGGTGCAGCCGTTGGCACCCGTGCCCGTTACTTTGTATGTGGTGGTGGTATTGGGTGTGGCGATCACAGTACTTCCGGTATCGGTATTGAGTCCTGCCGAAGGACTCCAGCGATATGAAACGGCTCCTCCGGCACTGAGTGTGGTGGAAGATCCTTTGCATACCGTGGTGCTGGCGGAGGTAGTGAGTGAAGGCCTGCCAAGCAGCGATACAGTAATGGAAGCCGTGTCGGTACAGCCGTTGGCATTGGTTCCTGTAATTTTATAGGTGGTTGTAACGGATGGGGTTGCAATCACTGTACTACCGGTATCGAAATTGAGTCCGGCTGATGGACTCCAGCGGTAGGAAGCAGCTCCCCCAGCACTCAGTATAGCAGGCGTGCCCTTGCATACAAATACATTCCCCGATGTGGCAAGTGAAGGTCTGCTTAAGATAGTTATGGTCACACCGGCACTATCCATACACTGGTTGTTGCCCGATAGAACATAATAATAGGTAGTGGTTCCTGGAGATGCCATTACCTTGTTGCCGGTGGTGGCACTAAGGCCGGCAGCCGGCGCCCAGCTGTACGATCCGCTGCCACCGGTGGCGGTAAGCTGCACCGAGTCACCCTTGCATGCAGAGGGGTTGGAAGCAGATACTGCCAGTGTACCGGCAGCGGTTACTTTTAGGTAGTTGTTTCGAACGCGGGTGCTGTATCCATACCCGTCTTTTCGCGCATACAGCTTCACGGTGTAATTGCCGGGAGCATTGAAACGCAGTTGGGGATGTTGTGAGTTGGCATACGTTCCATTCATGAATGTGAAGGTAGACGGCGTGATGGTCCATCGCCAGTAGTCGGGGTTGCCTGTCGAACTGTCAGTTAGTGTATAAATCTGGTTCACACAAAGGTTGGAATCGCTGATGCCGAAAAGAGCTTCGGGTGCAGTGTTCTTTAAGTAAGGCGGACTTTGCCACAACCCTCTTCCATACGTGGCGGCCGATACCCTGCTGTTCTTGGTGCTGGCGCTGTCGTAAAAAAGTTCAATCTCACGGATGGCTGAATTCACCGGTAGCCCGGCACCGTAAAATACCCAACTGTTCATGGTACTGTCGCGGTAATAAATACCGTTGAAGGTACCGCAGTACAATCCGCGTTTCGCATACTTATCGGCTTGAAGGCAATACTTGGTTGCGGTGGGTAACCCGGTGCTGTAGTCGGTCCAGGTGGTGCCCCTGTCGGTCGACATGTATATGTTGTTATTCGACAGCACCCCGTAAATAATATTCGAGTCTGTATAGGAAGTTTCGAAGTCAAGAAAGGCTGCGTTGGCCACCGGAGGTGAGAGTGTATCGAATACCACACTGCCTACCGGAGCAAGGCAATGGCTGGTGCGGTAAAATTTACTCAGCTTGTTGAAATATAAAATATTGGGATTGGCCCGGCATACATGCACCTCATTGATATATACGTTGAGTCCGGTGGTTATTTTTTCCCAGGTGCCCAGAGGGGAGGTATTTATTTTTTTGTTTCTCCACAGGTTGTACATACCCTCGAACATAATATTGTTGCTGTCGGGATGCAGCTGATACGCAGTGATCCACGGGCCTGATTCGGCACCTACACCCACATAATCGATCCCTTTGCGCAGGATGTTGCCATAGTAGATGGAACCGTACCAGGTGCCGGTATCTTTCGGGTCCTGAATGCATTCCATACCGTCGGCCTGTATTTTGGTGAACCAGGGGTTGGCTCCGAATTTGGTGTCGTACAGGGCGGTTCCGTTGTCCTGAAAGCCGGCAATGATGCGGTCGGCACGGGCAGGGCTCTGACCAATACGATAGATCTGACTGATGGCAAGGTTGGCATTTTTATTGACCCAGGTGCCGTTCTTTTGCAGTTGATACAATCCTCCGTCGTTGGCAGCATACAGCTTACGCGTAACCGGATGTTCCATCATGTAATGCTGATCACCGTGAATGGGAGCGGCGGTGGCGCTGCCTACCCAATGACCTACACAATCCCAGGTGGCACCCGTATCGCGCGAACACATCACGTTGATACCACCCACATACACCACGTTGGCACTGTCGCGCAGCACAGTCATACTCATATCATAACCCGCTTGTCCGCCGTTGTCACTGCCGTCTTCATTATACCCCAGTATATTCGGTGTATTGGTTTTGGTGCGGAACGTAAGCCCCCCGTTGGTCGATACATAGAATCCTTTGAACGTACTGCCGTAAGCGCCTGCCAGACAAACAACATTTGGTGCCGAGGCACTCAGCCCGATAAGGTAACGCGATACCGAAGAGGTGATGGGCAAACCATTGGCCGGGTTCAGGGAAATATCCGTCCAGGTTTGTCCCCCGTCGGCACTGCGGTAAAAGTACCCGCCGAAGGTGCTGTACACCACAGAGGTATCGCCGGGTTTGTATTGTATATCTTTAAACTTGGCACCTCCGTAGGGCCACGACCAGGTGGCGCCTTTGTTGCTTGAATAAAATAATCCATTACTGGTGCCGGCAAGTAACACATTCGGGTTCACCGGGTTTTGAACAAGGCAATAAATATCGAGCAGTCCGGGCATGCCGGCATTGCAGGCGGACCAGGTGGCCCCTCCGTTGGTGCTTTTATACACACCTATACCGGGCGCATCGCCGAAGTCGCGGTCACCGGTGCCGATGAAGATCGTATTCGGGTTGCTGTAATCAAAGAGTGCGCTCGACACGCCCAGGGAAGGCAGTCCGTCGGTAAGCGGGTTCCACGACTGGCAGTTGTTGGTGGTCATCCAGGCACCGCCTTGTGGAGCACCTATGATCATTTTGTTGGTATCGGTAGGATGAAAGGCAATGGTATTGATACGTCCGTTGCCAATAATCATCTGTGTATTGAAGCTTGGGTTTCCGAACGGGCCCAGCGGAATCCAGTCACCGCTTGTGCCGCTGAATACACTGCGGCCGTTGGGGAATGAGCCCCCGTTGTAATCCAGCCACGACTGTATGTTCTTATTGGCCGGTTCCCGGTTCCCTTCGGCATCAATATGATGGCTCCAGTATTCTTTCCATCGTTCAAATACTTTATAGCCCGAATGAGGTACCCGGGGACGGTTCTCCCAATAAAGTTCGAATGCACGCACTGTTTTATAATAGTTCTCGTTCGGGTCCTGTGCCATATCGATCCAGTATGGGTAATTGGCCGTGTCGGTTGGATTGTTTTGTGCAACAAGCCGGCAATACAGAAACAAAAGGAAGAGAAAGAATGTAAATTTTCTGATCATGCAGTGGAGGCGTAAAAATCAGGGCACAAGATACCATGACGGAACGGAATCAAATCTGCACAAGGTCAAATTTACTTTAATTTTACACAGCACAACGACCCCTCACGGGAGCGTTTCTCCGATAGCCAAATAAGCCACTTTCTAAAGGACTTTTTAAAGATCCCGGTCGCCTGAAAGTCAGAGAAAATGTAACGCAAATTTCAACTGGAAATAACGCGTAAAATGCGGTGTTGGTTTCATAATACGTTACCTTTGTATAAGGATTTGAAGACCTATTGCCAAGCCGTCCTGGTTTGGCTGTTCAGCAGAAATAATTCCACAACTATCTGCTTAAAATGAACCTTTTAAATAGCACGATCCTATGAAATCAATCAAGCATTTTTCTGAAATAAAGATCTCGGATATTCCCCTCGTGGGCGGAAAAAACGCATCGTTGGGAGAGATGTATACAGCCCTTTCATCCAAAGGCATAGCCGTGCCCGAAGGCTTTGCCGTTACGGCGCAGGGATACTGGCAGTTTCTCAGGGAAAACAATCTGGAAGCAACGTTGCAAAGTTTACTCGATGCATTGCATGTAAACACCTTTGACAACCTCTCCGACATTGCACTGCAAATCAGAACAAAAATAATGCAGGCCGTTTTTCCAAAATCACTCGAAGCGGAGATCATAGAAGCCTACCGTTCCCTGATGCAGCATGTAGGGGCCGATAAAACATGCGCGGTACGCAGCAGTGCCACAGCAGAAGATCTGCCCAATGCCAGCTTTGCCGGACAACAGGAAAGTTATCTGAACGTAAAAGGTGAAGCAAACCTCATCAAAGCCTGTCACCGGTGTTATGCTTCCTTGTTCACCGACCGTGCCATCAAGTACCGGGCAGATAATGGCTTCGATCACATGAAGGTGGCACTTTCCATTGGTGTACAAGCCATGGTGCGTTCCGACCTGGCCTGCTCGGGCGTGATGTTCACCCTCGATCCCGATACCGGCTTCGATCGGGTGGTGCTGGTATCAGGCGCCTGGGGACTGGGTGAAAATGTGGTGCAGGGTTCGGTTAATACCGATGAGTTTCTGGTGTACAAACCGTTTTTGAACAAAGAAAAAAACCCCATCATTTCACGCAAGCTGGGCAGTAAAAATAAAACCATGATCTTCTCTTCGGTGCAAACCGATGCCATCCTCAAACCCGAAGATGCGGTGGTGAATACCGATACAACCGAAGAAAAACGGAACACATATATTCTGGATAATGCCGAGATACTTCAACTCTCCCAATGGGCCTGTGCCATACAGGAACATTACCGGGGCCACATGGATATAGAATGGGCAAAGGATGGTGCCGATGGAAAGCTTTACATAGTGCAGGCCCGACCCGAAACCATACACAGCAAAAAAACACAGGCAGAATACAAGGAATACACCTTATTGGAGAAAGGAGAGAAACTATGCAGCGGTGCCGGTTTGGGCAGTAAGATCGTGTCCGGTAAAGCCAGGATACTTCATTCCCCTGCCGAAATAGACAAGTTACAGGCGGGCGAAATTCTGGTGACCGAACGCACCGACCCCGACTGGGATCCGCTGTTGAAAAAAGCCGGAGCCATCATCACCAACCAGGGCGGACGCACCTCACACGCGGCTATTGTGGCACGTGAAGTAGGAACCACCGCAGTAGTAGGCACCGGTAACGGAACCGAGAAAATTAAAGACGAACAGATCATCACCGTATCAACCGCCAAAGGCACTACCGGTGTGGTGTACAGCGGAGCTCTGAAATGGGAAGAGAAGGTGATCGATATTTCGGCCGTGCCGAAAACAAAAACCAAAGCGATGCTCATTCTGGCACACCCCGATGAAGCGTACCATTTCTCGCGTTTGCCAAACGACGGGGTAGGACTGATGCGCATGGAATTCATCATAAGCAATTCCATTGGCATTCATCCCATGGCTTTAAAACGCTTCGATACCATTAACGATGCCGCCATCAAAGCGAAGATCGAAAATCTGACCCGTCAGTATCGGGATAAGGAAGAGTTCTTCATTGCAAAATTGTCGGAGTCTACCGCGAAGATGGCGGCTGCTTTTTATCCCAAAGATGTGATCGTACGTATGAGTGATTTCAAATCGAACGAATACGCTAACCTTATGGGAGGGAAGCAGTTTGAACCTCAGGAAGAAAATCCGATGATTGGCTTCCGGGGTGCCTCACGTTATTACCATCCCTTGTATAAAGATGCGTTCGAGCTGGAATGCAAGGCCATGAAGCGGGTGCGTGATGATATGGGCTTCACGAATGTGAAACTGATGATCCCGTTTTGCCGTACCGTGGGCGAAGCCCAGAAAGTGATCGAAGTGATGGGGGCCTGCGGACTGAAGCGGAACGAGAACGGGCTGGAATTGTATGTGATGGTGGAGATCCCGAGCAATGCCTTGCTGGCAGAAGAATTTGCAAAATATTTTGACGGATTCTCGATCGGCTCCAATGACCTTACCCAGCTTACTTTGGGAGCCGACCGGGATTCGGAGTTGCTGAGTGATATCTTCAGTCCCTTTGACCCGGCGGTGATGCAGCTCATAGAGATGACCCTCACCAAAGCCAAGAAAACCGGCACGCATACAGGGCTGTGCGGACAGGCCCCAAGCGATTATCCCGAGTATGCGAAGTTTCTGGTGAAGCATGGCATCGACAGTATTTCCTTCAATCCGGATGCGTTGATAAAAGGTATTGAAAACATAGCCGAAGCCGAAAAGGCCTGGAGTGTCGCAAGCGCCTGATGCTCTTCATGATTCGGAAATTTCATAAGCACTCTTCACAGCCAAAGGCTGTGAAATACGGAATGAACATTTGTTTCTGGCGGATTTCAGCAAGCTTATAAAACGGTATGTTATCCTGAGTCCGCCTCAGGCGGAAAGGGTAGCCTGCTAATTCTATTATCATAAAAATGATTAAACCATCGCCCATCATGGGCAGATCCCGACCCGTCCCTTTCCGATGTTTCTGACGGCCTGGAATACCACCCGGCATACAGAGAACATCTTACGCCTCCCCGGGAACATGATCCCGTTCCCCGTTCACGGCCTTACAGGCCTCGTTCGGATGACGCTGATTCACATTCGGAGCTCACGCATTCCCGTTCGCACGACAATAATTCCCGTTCGGAGAACACTTCGATCCGTTCGCACGTTGCTGTGCCTCATTCGGAGAACAATTTTTCCTGTTCGCATATCACTGCGACCTGTTCGGAAGACAAATTTTACCGTTCGCACATCGCTGCGACCCGTTCGGAAGACAATTTTTCCCGTTCGTATATCGCTGCGTCTCGTTCGGAGAACAATTTTTCCCGTTCGCATATCACTGCGACCGGTTCGGAAAACAAAATTTCCCGTTCGCACATCGCTGCGACCTGTTCGGAAGACAAATTGTCACGTTCGGATAACACGATGAACCCTTCGCAAGACTCTTTGGCCCGTTCCCATCCATTCGTAAGCTCACCCTAACTCCCCTAAACCCCGGAATTTGTTGCCGTTACGAAAGCCATCAACAACGATGCGAATGCCTCTGACATTAATGCAATGTCCCCGGTTTGGCAGCTGATAAATAAATACTATGTTTGTAATAGGTGCAACAAAATGCTGAAAAACCAACGAGCAGGGAGGGGTTGATGCCGCTTTTGGAAGGTATTGCAATGTTATTTCTCACCCGACAAAACACACGATTTCCAAAAGAAATACATCTGACAAAAAATCATGACGGATAAAAAAACAAAGTATTTATTCTTTACCGGGAAAGGCGGCGTAGGAAAAACATCTCTTGCTTGCGCAACCGCTGTGGAAATGGCCGATGCAGGGAAAGTGGTTCTCCTTGTGAGCACGGACCCTGCCTCTAACTTAAAAGATGTGTTAGAAAGTCCGGTGAACGAACATTTGAATCCAATCAATGGTATCACCCGACTTTTTGCTATTAATATAAACCCTGAAAATTCAGCTAAAGAATATCGAAACAGAGTCACCCGGCCACTGGAAGGAATTGCAAACAAAGCAGAAATTAAAAAAATCAGGGAAGACCTTTCGGGAGCCTGTACTACTGAGATTGCTTCCTTTGATGAGTTTTCCCGTTTTGTTTCGGGTGAAACCGAAGGGACAAAATTTGATGTGATTGTCTTCGATACGGCACCTACAGGCCATACTTTGCGATTGCTTGAATTACCCGCTGCCTGGTCGAGCTTCACAGAAGAAAACCCTGATGGCGCCTCTTGTTTGGGGCCTACTTCTGCTTTGAAAAGTGGAAAGGAAAGATATCATACCGTAGTAAGCAGGCTAAGAGATACCTCATTAACCAGTTTTTATATCGTGGCAAGGGCAGACAAAGCCTCATTGAAAGAAGCATCACGAACAAGCCATGAATTGAAAGAACTGGGAATGAGTAATCAACTATTGTACATCAATGGTGTATTCAAGGCAATTGACAAAAGTGACTTGCTTGCTCAAAAAATTGAAGCAATGGGTAATGAGCAACTCAATTCAATTCCCGACAATCTGAAGTCCCTGCCGTTAAAAACTTTTCCCCTATTGCCGTATAATGTTCTGGGAATTGAAAAGCTCAAGTCATTGTTCAACACGGAACTTCAAAAGTCAATATCAGAAAATCAACTTCAAAAACAGGAAACATCCACTCAGGTATTAAATGGAATAGACCATCTCGTGGATGAACTATGCGAAAATCTACAAAACGGACTGATCATGACAATGGGTAAAGGAGGTGTTGGTAAAACACTCGCCGCTTCAGCCATCGCGGTTTTACTGGCAAAAAAAGGCTATGAAGTGCTTTTAACAACAACCGACCCTGCCGCACATATTCAGGATTTTATGGAACAGTTGGGTGAACTGCCTGCTACATTGACCGTGGAACGCATAGATCCCAAAGTGGAAACACAGCGGTACACAGAAAAAATTTTGGAACATAAAGGACAAGGGCAATCCGAAGAAGCGAAGAAACTTATCCTGGAAGATTTAAAATCACCTTGCACAGAAGAAGTGGCTGTTTTCCATGCATTCTCCAAAGCCATCAGTATGTCAAAAAGAAAATTTGTGGTAATGGACACAGCCCCCACAGGTCACACACTTTTATTATTGGATACGGCCGGGAGTTACCACCGCGACATCATGAGAAACAATTTAAATGCTGGTCGGCTCCGAACTCCCTATATGTCATTGCAGGACCAGACATTGTCAAAAATAATCTTGGTTTCCTTGCCGGAGACAACGCCAATGCGTGAGGCCTGCGACTTGCAAAACGATTTGAAAAGAGCCGGTATTCAACCTTACGCCTGGTTAATAAATCAATGCCTGTCAATGTGTACAGGGGTCTCAGACCCTTTGCTTAAAAGTCGCGCGAGTTCTGAAGCGCTCGTTATCAATACCATAAAAGAGTCGTATTCGGAACGTACCTACGGCATTCCATTCATTGCAGAAAAAAAACTACTTCCTGCACTTTTAAACGTCTAACAAAATCAGATTTACCTTTAAAATGAACACTGAAAGGAGCGGGTATATAAAGCGTTTGCCGACAAGCGGGGTGAAGCGTTTAAATTCAAGTGAACTTTTTCAATCAGGCGTAAATGCCGGGTTAATTTGTTTCAGAAAGATGCTTCGAAATCGCCACCTTCGGGTAGCCGCGAACTGTTATGCGGTAGTTTAATAAATTGCAACACACACAATGAGCAAAGGCAACCTATATCTGCTTGTTTACTATCTGTTTTTCAGATTGACTCTTGGATTTCATTGCATCAAAAAAAATTTGGAATGAGGGGGCTGTTATTATAATATTTCCGACTATCTGAAACCAATTCACCATATTTGCTTTACAAGAATTAATGAGCCATGAAAGCCAGCTTACACTTTATTTGGGTAGCCTTGATTTGTTGCTGCCTCCCTTACGGAACCCGGGCCCAGTCCTACGAAGGCACTTCTTTTACTTTCGGTTACAATGCGGGCAGGGGGAATTGGGGGAACTTCAATAATGTATTGAACGAATACAGAACCCGGTATCCGTATTTCACCGATAACGATGACCTGAGCCAAAAGAAACAAGGATTTATTTTTGGTTTCAATATCGTGGAAAACAAGAAACGGTTCATCGATGCCAGTATTGGAGGCATCAAGTCTACCGCCTGGAGTTGCGGGCACGCGCCCACAGGCAATGATGCATGTGAAACCTATCTGGTGAAATCGGAATATATGAACCTGGTGGCGGGCCGTTACCTGTTCAATAAGCCCGGTATCCGACTGGGTTTTGGGGTGGGCCTTTCACTAAATTTCGTACGGGTAAAATCGAGCTCGGCCAGTCGACCCAATAAAAGAGCGAAGGAATATAAATACCTGGTGATGATTGGCGGATCGGAGGTTAAGAATTTACAAAGTTCTGTTTTTGCAGGAGCTCATTTTACAGTTCCCTTTGCCTTCGGGAAAAAGTACGCGTTCGGCGTGGTTCCCTTTTTTACTCTGCCTTTCTGGACGGTCAATACAAAGAACATGCGCCGGATGATGATGCCGAATTCAAATCCGCTGTTGCAGGCCGGTGATTACAAAGGCTGGATGTCGTATTGGGGCCTGCGTTTTACATTCAGCATCGGTGGGGTGAGTCTCTGATTTAAAGGAATTCCAACCTTCGGTCAGTTCTGTTAAAAAATGGGTTCGGTGGCTGACTTCAGTTCGTTGTACTTTTGAAAAAATCCATTAAAACGATGCGTTATTGAATGGAATAATGAGGTAACTCATGGATATTCTTAAAACGATTCACCGTTCCAGCGGTCTGGTTTATATGCACGTATCTCTTCTTCCTTTGTCAGCATCCATTTCAGGAAAGGGGTAAGTTTCATTTTTCGTACTTGATTCATCACTGAAAAAAAAGTATCAGCACATAAAAGAGGTTTCAACAACTCGCATTTCACATCATCGGGGAGGTGGCTGTAGGAGATAGCCCACACCATAGTAATCTTTTGCATCATCGCAGTTTTAGAGTAAAACTCGGCCCGCATACTGTTTATATCCGGAACAGATCCAGGGTGAAAATCTACACGAATCATTGGAACTCTATAAAACCGCTTGGTATAATAGTTTCTAATATACTCATCCTTTTTATGCTCAAGTTGGGAGAGATGCACATCGTCATTGCTTTCCCAGATCTCGTCATCTGTCGGATTCAGTCTCCGCTGAAATGTAATGTCATCCCCACTCTGAAGTAACCGGTAAGTTTTAATCATTTCTACGTCAATCATATTGAGGAAATCAAAATCGTGGGTGATGATATATTCATCCACGCTGTATGCCGGATTTTCATCCAAGATCCAGGCGGTTATTTCAGCACGGCGGTGACGGAAGGCATCATTCTCTTCATTGTCGCGGGCCCATTGGCTTAGTCTTTTCGATCGCACGGGATAGCGGAGCAACCGGTTTAAGATAAATTTCGAACAGTGTGCATTTACACACAGCCATTCCACCGCTTCTTCGCCCAGTTCAAGGCCTTTCAGCATGCGGCTGCATTGCTCTTGTATTTCTTCGGCCTGCTTGCGACTCACCATGGCGGTGCATGTTATCGACTTACGGAACAATTCGAAAAGAAGGGCGATCACTTCGGGTGAATGTTTGAAGTCGGGTTCGTTTGTACGAAACCCGTAGAGGCGCATCCTCCACACCAACTTGAACCGGCTTATTTTCATACTTCCATCCCAATGCCTGTGGGCCATATCGATAAGGGCCCGGAACACATGTCTATTAAAGGCATAGTATGGCAACAATTCCCAGTGCCGGAGGAAGTCCTTATAGGTAAGGATGAAGTCATCAGGGGGCATGGGCTTTTCCAGCTCCAACAGGGTTCGATGAATCTCTTTGATTCGGTTAACCTGGGTATTCATTAAAAATGATCAATTATAAGGAGTGTAAAAATGGATGCCAGCCAACAGGTGTTTTTATTCCTTAAGAAAGCAGCCATTTGATCCAAAGCCAAAATTAGGAGGAAGAGGGATTGAAAAAAATAAAGTTATGAATAAAAGAAGGGACTAGCTTTCTTTTTGCATTCCGTAATTACCCCAAAAAGCCGGGGAGCCTGCCTAAAATAGTCCTTGCAGCTAATATATGTCTGATAAAAGAGTCCCCTGAGACAGAAAAAACCAAACTGCCGAAAATTTAATTGGATGGGAACTTTACTATATTTTCGTATAATTGTAATATATAAATTAGCAAATCGGTGAAAAGTTATTCTTATAAGTAATTGTTCGACAATTTAAATAACAACAGGATGAATGACAATAGCAAACAACCCAACACTTTATTAGTTATTGGATACATATATTTAATAATTAGCCAAATAATGACATTATATTTTTGGTGGCAATGGGCAAAAGTGCACGGATTTTTAAGTTCAGTTATTGTTGGGCCAATTGTAGGTGAACTCAAGGGATTGCTTTGGATATATTTTATTTGGCATTAAAAATTTATTTGTCAAGAATTATAAGATTTTTTACTGAGCAGAGTCAAATTTAATTGTGATTCATTTTAATATCTATATAGATTATTATAGTTTAACATTTTAATATGCCAGATACTTTTGAAGAATTTCTATTTGAGAGAAATAAAAATACATGTCATTCATGCTGGGTGAAATTTATTTACATCGTTTTTTTATTACTAATAGTCGGATTTGTTTTCCTAATAATAAATTCGAGTCATTGGTACTATACATTGTGGGCTCTTTTCAGCTTATACTGTATTCCAAGGAATTTAATAATAATACAGTCTTCTAATATCGCATATCATTCATCGCGACCTCAGATTGACTTCCCTATGTTATTTAATAATCTATTTAGCAATACAATTGAAAGTTATTTTACAACTGACTTTATTCCTCATTTTATGGAACAGCCTGAAGCAAGAAGAATGCGCCTTTTTGGGAAAAGAATCATTCTGCCCTTATTTAAAATAGTTTTCTGGCTGACACCATTTATTATAGTTTTTATAGGTTTATAAGTTGAATTAATTAAAGTAGTGTAAATTAATTTAGGTATAATTATTTATTTAAAAAGCCAACTCTCCAAAGGGAGTGAATTTTTACAGAATAAAAGATTTATTTTAAACAAGTGCTGTTAATTAATAATGTGTTGGAATGAAAAGCCAGATTGATTATAGTAGCAAGTCAATGGCCATTAAGTTATCTCAAATAAAAATAATCAATAAGGATTGTACACGTGATTTAATATATAAATGACAAAATATTTAATTTCAAGACTCCTCTTTGTATTTTTAATTAAATATTTTACAAGTTGGGCATTTAATCTTGGTAGTCAGTTAGATCATTTTTTTGCAACAAACATTCGACAAAACAACACATTAG
>JBGAVF010000034.1:0-16751 GCA_044228315.1 Bacteroidia bacterium
TCTTCAGCCCACCCTCACCCTTGCCGATGAAAAATTCAGAGAGAAAGCCCTGCGTATCCTCACCAAATCGGAAGCCAATTGTCTTATTTCCAATTCTGTTAAAGCCAGAATAAAATTTGAACCGCAAGTGCTGATCGCCATAGCAGAAGAAACTGTTTAATGCCAATGAGGTATCTTTGCCGGATCTATTAAAACAACTAAACATGCTGTATACACGTAAAACCATTCTTTCATTGTTCGCCTTCATTTCAATCTTCTTCTTTGCCTGTAATTCACAACCGGCAGCAAAATCTGATACTGCTACAGCACCTACCGGAGGTACTGTTACCGTTGATGAGTTCGAAAAGCAACTCAATGCCACCGCAGGGGCTCAGCTTCTGGATGTGCGCACCCCCGGTGAGTATGCCGAAGGACATTTGAAAAGTGCCCTGAACATCGACTGGAACGGGAACGACTTCGAAGCGTCGGTGCAGAAACTCGACAAAACAAAGCCGGTATTTGTTTACTGCTTTGTAGGCGGACGGAGTAAAGAAGCGGCCGAGTTTTTATCGGGCAAAGGATTTACTACCGTGTATAATATGGAGGGTGGATACCGCAAATGGACCGGGGCAGGCAAGCCAACAGAAACCGGTTCTGCAGTCGCTGCAACGGAAACAACCAAAACCACCGGACTTACTATGGAAGAGTTTCTGAAACTTACCGCTTCGGCCGATCTGGTGCTGGTGGATTTCAATGCGCCCTGGTGTGGACCGTGCAAGAAATTGACGCCAATAGTAGATGAGGTTGAAAAGGAGATGAATGGAAAACTGAAGGTGATCGCCATTAATATTGATGAAAATGAGGCCGTGGCAAATGCACTTAAAATTGAAAGCATTCCGGCTTTGTATGCATACCGGAAAGGAAAACTAGTATGGCAACAAGTAGGGCTGCTTAGCAAAGCTGAGCTGGTAAGCGCACTCTCAAAAATATAAGGGATTTAGGAAATGAGTATTTTGAAGAAGCACAGGACTCCGGTCCTGTGCTTCTTTGTTTTACAACCGATCATTCAGCGTATATAACGGTCTTTAAGCTTCAGAAAATAATTTTCGAAATACCGGTAGGAAATATGGGCAACACCTATGGTGAGGCTGAGTTCTATTACAAAATAAAGGGTAGGGAAACGCTGAATGGCATGCAGCAAGCCGGCCCAGTGACCAAGTATAAACCGCAGCACATACGAAACATGGGTATGAAAAATATAAATGCCGAAAGAGATCGTGCCGAGATTGGAGAGGGGTTGAACTTCCCAGCGGGTAATTCCGGTATTATGCTGTGTGATGCTGAGGATGAGCAGAATAAAAACCATTCCGGTAAGCAGTTGCTCGGTCCACACAGGCATCAGATTTTCGGTAAAGAATAAAAAGAGAAATAGAAGTATGAGAACTGCCTTCACCCACGTTTTATTCAATAGCACTTCTTTTAAATAGGTGAACGATGTACTTGTAATAAGGAAAGCACCGAGACTACCAAAAAGCATGAACTGAAACTCAAGGGTTCCGAGAAATTTGCGTGTGACATCGCCAATAGGAACCCTGTTCGATTGCAGCAAATGCCATACTAGAAAATAACTAACCAGAGCAACAAGGATTGTTCTCCAGTTTCTTTTTGAATGAAAAAGCCAGAGGGCCGCAAAAGGGAAAAGCAGATAGAATTGTTCTTCCACGCCAATACTCCAAAGACTGTAGTGGGCGCCTACCACATGGGTCCATTGGGCGATCACAAAATTCGGAATCATGAACAGGTAGCACAAGGCGCCGCTTACAAAGGGGATTTCATGATATTCGGAAGGGACACCACCCCGATCGGCCAGATAGAGGCTGATATACCCCAGCACCACTGAAAGAAAATACAGGGGAAGGATGCGCAGTGCTCTGCGTATAAAAAAGGCCCTCACATCCAGCGATTGTTTTTTTCGGTATTCCATAATGGCCAGATAGGTGAGCAGGAAACCGGAGATCACGAAGAACAATTCAACCGCCAGATGTCCTTTACCGGCCAAAGGGTTCTGCATCCATGAAATGCCCATCAGACGCAGATTCAAATGGCAATGAGCAACCACAACGATAGATGCAGCCCAGAAACGAAGGGTGTTTAATCCGGGTAAATAATGGGCACGTTTCAAGCAGTGGCGTGGATCGAAAGGTAAGGTTTCGTAATGCGGCAAATGTAAATAAAGATTCTTCTGAATCCCGAACCGGGAAAAGGCATTTCAATACGATGAAAGCGTATAAATGGGGTCAATTCCTTGTAATAAAATCCATATTTTTGACCTTCATGTTAGCCCCTGTTCGTTTTGCCCTGCGATTGAAAAGATTGTGGAAGGCGCTGGGCCCCGGACTCATCACCGGTGCCAGTGATGATGACCCTTCGGGTATAGCAACCTACTCTCAGGCCGGCGCTAAATTCGGCTCCCGACTTTTATGGACCGCTTTGTATACGTATCCGCTCATGGTGTCTATTCAGGAAATGTGTGCACGCATTGGCATCGTTACCAATATGGGACTTACCGGTACCATTAAAAAGTATTACTCCAGAAAGCTTTTATACATCATTATTCTTATCAGTTTTCCGTCCATCACCCTGAACATTGGCGCCGATATTGCAGCCATGGGAGCCGTGGGTAACATGCTGGTTCCACAGGTTCCTTCCATGGTTTTTTCCATTGCCTTCGTATTGCTGCTTATGTATTTAATTGTGGTATGGCCCTATCGGCGTATCGCAACCATTTTAAAATGGCTTTGCATCGCTTTGTTCAGTTATATCATTATTCCTTTTCTGGCCGACACCAACTGGAAGGAAGCCCTGTATGATTCCGTGGTACCCAAGTTTGTGTTCTCCCGCGATTTTTATATCTGTCTGGTGGGAATTCTGGGAACCACCATCTCCCCGTATCTTTTTTTCTGGCAAACCTCCATGGAAGTGGAAGAGATGAATCAGCGAAAAAAGATCATGGTGGATAAACGTATCATTAACTCCATGCAGACCGATATTGAGGGGGGTATGTTGTTCACCAATATTGTTTTCTTTTTCATCATCCTATCCACAGGAACTGTGCTTTTTCATGCCGGCATTTTTGAAGTGACCACAGTGCAGGAAGCCGCGATGGCACTGAAACCCCTGGCCGGAGATCTGGCCTATTTCCTGTTTGCATTGGGCGTGATCGGTACCGGGTTGCTTGCCGTGCCTGTACTGGCCGGTTCATTAAGTTATATGATCGCAGAAACCTTCAACTGGGAGGAAGGTCTCGATAAAAAATTTCATGAAGCCCGGGGATTCTATCTTACCATGATCGTGTCGCTGGTCGTTGGACTCGTGGTTTTGTTTTTGGGCATCAGCCCCATTAAGGCGCTGGTATATACCGCCGTTTTATATGGCTTAACGGCTCCGGTGATGATTGCCATGATCCTGGGTATTTGCAACAACAAAGAAATCATGGGAAAATACACCAACGGTTGGGTCTCCAACCTGTTTGGAGGAATTACACTGCTGATCATGACCGCAGCCGCGGTGGTTCTCGTGTACTTTTTAGTGTTTTAATATCCTCATAAAAAAAGCCGGCACATAATGCACCGGCCTTTTTGTTTTTCAGTAATGGGGTATTACTGAGCTGTTGTTTCCGAAGTTGTTTTTTTATCCTCAGGCATTTTCCATCCTCCGCATTTCCATTGTTCTTTCATACGTTGTTTGAATTGTTCACGTTCTTCAGGAGTCATATTGGCCATATGGTTTTCCATCCGGTTTTTCCATTGGTGTGCTCCGTGATGTCGGCCACCGCACCCTCTTCGTCCGAAGCCGCCGGTGAGCAATCGCATCAGCACCAGTATTCCAATGGCTTGTGCGAAGCCGATATGTCCGGTGAAAACGGCCGGAATGAGCCAGTTCCAGAGCGACATGATAATGTATCCGCCGGCCAGAACGAACAGTACTGCAAAGGCCGTAAATTTAATTCCTTTTAAAATCCAAAAGCGTTTCATGGGGTTGTTTTTAATTAAAGTGTTTTTTAGTTGTTTAAGAAGTCATCGTACAGATACTGAAGTCGCTGCTTTAAATGCATCACGGCATATCGCTTTCTTGAAATCAGGGTTTTCACGGGGGTACCGGTAATGGCACTGATCTCTTCAAATTTCAATCCATCCAGCTCGTGCATCACAAAGGCGTCCCTTTGTTCTTCGGGTAATTCATCCAGGGCCTCATCCAGCGTCTCCATAACCGCTTCCCGCATCATTTTGTTATCGGCCGTGTCATCGGCAGATGAGAGCAGGTCGGCCAGCATCAGAAAATCATCGTCATCACTATCGGGTGTTAATGCTGATTGTGTTTCCAAAGGTGTTGTTTTTTGTTTCCGGTACAGGTCGGTAATTTTGTGGCGCGCCACCGAAAAGAGCCACGAAGCAAGTTGTTCCACCGGCTTCATCAGCCGGTAGGTTTCCACCAGTTCAAAAAACACATCCTGGGCAATATCTTCCGCATCGAATGAATCCGGGACACGTCGACGGATAAAATCTATCAGACGGCTGCGGTTTTTAACCACGGCCTGCTGTATGATGCCATCCTGTTGATGTATTGTTTCGGGTTGCATGAGCAGCGCTTCCATATCCTTCACTACAAGGGAAGTCGGATATAGAGTGAAAATACTTTAAGAAAAGTGAATTATTTTTAAAAAGGCTTTATAGGTCTGCATTTCAGTTGCCGGTTACAAACGCCGGAAACCAATTGCAACAAGTATTCCTGAACAAAGATTTGTCAGTAAGCAGCCACGGAAGTGACACAAAGGCAGGAATTGAGATATGAACGTGTGATGTAACCGGCGGATTTATTTGCCTTCGTCCATCTTCTTCACTTTTTCCATTACCTCATCGGTAAGTTGCTGTTTGAACTGAACCACCTTTTCCAGTAAGGCAGCATCATGAGCCGCCAGGATCTGAAAGGCAAGAATGCCTGCATTTTTTGCAGCATTCAGCGCAACGGTGGCCACAGGCACTCCGTTGGGCATTTGAAGAATAGAGAGGATGGAATCCCACCCATCAATACTGTTGCTGCTTTTTACCGGAACACCGATTACAGGCAGCGGAGAAAGGCTGGCCACCATGCCCGGCAAATGCGCGGCCCCTCCGGCCCCGGCAATGATCACTTTGATTCCCCGGCGGTGGGCTGTGGAGGCGTAGTCGAACATACGCTGGGGGGTGCGGTGTGCCGATACAATGGTGGCTTCGAAGGCGATGCCCTGAAGCGTTAGGAAATCAGCAGCGGCTTTCATCACGTTCCAGTCACTGTCGCTGCCCATTATTATGCCTACAAGCGGGGTATTACTCATGTTATGGATTTTACCTGAATTTGTTGTTTGATGATATGGGCGGTTTCAAGGGCTTTATTGATATCCTCATCACAAACCGTTATATGTCCCATTTTCCGAAACGGCTTGGTGGTAGCTTTTCCGTACAAATGTACGTATACATTGGGGTGATTCAGCACTTCTTCAAGCCCTTCATACCATACCGCTCCGGTGAAGTTTTTCGCTCCCAGCAGATTCACCATCACCGCCTGTTGCAGGGCGCGGGCAGACCCCGGTGTAAGGCCGTACAAGCAGCGCAGATGCTGTTCGAACTGGCTGCATATACTGGCTTCAATGGTATGGTGGCCGCTGTTATGCGGACGCGGGGCCACTTCATTCACGTATAGTTTTCCGGCAGCATCAGTGAACATTTCTACTGCCAGCACCCCGATATGTGCAAAGGCCCGGCTCACCTGTAATGCCAGGGCATTAATTTTTTCGTGCAGCTCGTGCGATACACGGGCAGGATATACCAATACATCGAGCAGGTTGGCTTCCGGTTCAAAAACCATTTCAACAGCATCGTAAACCGCTGTTTGCGATTTTGTGTTGCGGGCCACCATCACCGCATACTCCGTATGGATGGCAATTTTTTCTTCTACTATGGAAGGTCCGTCCATCAGCCTGGAAAGATCCTCAACAACCTCAATGATCTCAACACCTTTCCCATCATAGCCACCTTTGCAAAGTTTCTGCACAAAGGGGAAGGC
This sequence comes from Bacteroidia bacterium, assembly GCA_044228315.1. GTDB lineage: Bacteria > Bacteroidota > Bacteroidia > UKL13-3 > UKL13-3 > CAINMV01. Next base: position 6,082 of record JBGAVF010000034.1, read on the forward strand.
GAGTGATTTGTCGGCTACGGCATTCCGTATCTCACCGGCTGAGCTGAACCGGCGGTAGGGTGCTGTGGGCAGCCCGTGCAGCGTATAAAAATCTTTTTGAAGTCCTTTGTCCTGAATGGTACGTAATACGGCCGGTTGCGGAAATACCTGCACGCCTTCACTTTCCAGTTTCTCAAGCGCATCCACATTCACATGTTCTATTTCAATGGTAACGATATCGCAGCTTTTTCCAAAGGCATATACTGCATCAAAATCAAAGTAACTTTTACATACCACATATTCATGGCACAATACCTTGCAGGGTGCATCTTCTTCATTGGCCAGTACAGCCGTGTTCAGATCCCATTTCACGGCTTCTTCGAGCAGCATTTTTCCTAGCTGTCCGCTGCCTACTATTCCTAATTTTTTCTGTTGAATGGTTTTCATCAAATCGTATTTCTTCACAATAGCCAGCGTGCTTCGCCGTAACGGTATGTTTCTTTATTCTGCTCGCTGATGAGTACAATACTGCCATCTTCTTTTACGGCATCAACCCGGCACAGACGTTTTTCATTATGTATCTCGAAAAGTTGTTCGCTGTTCACTTTATGGAGGTACTGAAAATAGTCGGTCTCCAGTTTCTTGAAATTATGGCGCATCAGCTCCAGGTAGTATTTTCGGATCTGATGCAGGAGTACTTCCTGTACTTCCTCCGGGTCAAAACCTTTTCCGGTAACCCGTTGCAGTGATGTGGGGTGGAAATCGCCGGTAAAATGCATTTGATTCACATTCAGCCCTATGCCTACTATACATTGTTTTATGGTATCTCCCTGAATACTATTCTCGATCAGAATTCCGGCAATTTTCTGATCGCCACACAAAATATCGTTGGGCCATTTGATGCTGCAATCACCCCGGGTAAAAAATTTTACCGTATGAAACACGGCCAGTGCCATCGCTTTACTGATCAGGAATGCCTCTTTCAGGGCAATACTTTTAGGTTCGAGTAAAAGGCTGAGGGTGAGGTTCTTTCCGGGTTCAGAAAGCCATTCACGGTCGAATTGTCCGCGGCCGTTGGTTTGGTTTATGGCCCGAACCACAGTCCCTTCTTTCACGGTTTCTGACTGGCAAAGCTGTTTCAGATAGGCATTAGTACCGGGCAGGGTTTCAAAAACCCGTACGTCGTACGGTAAAAATTGGATGGAGGCCGGTGTGGTTGTCAATTTTAATTTGTTTAAATTTGCATTTGCAAATCTAACACAGTTAATGCGTAAAGTAAAACCTGTCAATAATATTGACCAACTCGTCCCGGCTATAATAAAAGGAATTCAGGAAAAAAAAGGAAAAGACATCGTAAAACTCGACCTTCAACAACTTCAGACCCGGCCCACCGATATTTTTATCATCTGTCATGGCGACAGCACCACACAAGTAGATGCTATCTATAAAAGTGTGGAAGATGAAGTGCATAAAGCCGTGAATGAATGGCCCTGGCATACCGAAGGTCAGCAGAATGCCGAATGGATCCTCCTTGATTATATCAACGTGGTGGTGCATGTGTTCCTGAAAGAACGCCGTCATTTTTATGCCATCGAAGACCTCTGGGGTGATGCTGTCATAGAAAGATTCGGTGAATTATAGGTTTTCCCTGCCACATTGACGTATAGCGGAATTGGAACAGCATTTGGGAACAACCTAAAACGACGTATACAACATCTATTCATTTTTTTTTAATATGAGCGAAGAAACGAAAGAGCCGGGAGGTGACTTTGATGCCCGGAACGACAAGGACACCAAAAAGCAGGTTACCACCGACGATCTGAAGCCACAGAATAAAAACACGCCTCCAAGGAAGCCACAGATTCCCCGCTTTAATTTTTACTGGATCTATGGCATTATTGCCATCATCCTTCTCTTTACCCTTCTGATGCCGGGTGAAACAGCCGTTTCAACCAACTGGACACGGGTACAACGCGATATGTTGCGTAATAAGGATGTTCAGAAATTTATTATCGACCGGGAACACGGACGGGTGTATGTGGTGATTAAAAAAGACCTCGTTCGGGTGAAAGATCCATATACCAAGGAACTGAAGGCTCTGGAGCCCGACATGCCTTCGGGCCATTACGTGTTCTATGTTCCCGAAATGGAAAACTTCACGAAGGAACTGGGTGAAAACCTGAAACAATACGACCCGGAACAAGCCGTTGAGGTGATCACTGATCCCAACCGCGGCGACTGGACCGACTTCTTTAAGAACGGAAACATATTTATCATGTTGATGATCGTGGTATTCTCTATCACCATGTTCCGTAAGATGAGCTCCGGTGGCGGTGCCGGTGGCCCCGGATCCCAGATCTTCAATATAGGCCGTAGCCGCGCCCAGCTCTTCGATAAGGATACCAAGGTGAATATCACGTTCGCCGATGTGGCCGGGCTGGAAGAAGCAAAACTGGAGGTGATGGAAATCGTTGACTTCCTGAAGAACCCTAAAAAATATACAGCACTGGGAGGCAAAATACCGAAAGGAGCCTTGCTTATTGGCCCTCCGGGAACCGGAAAAACCCTGCTCGCCAAGGCCGTAGCCGGTGAAGCCAGTGTGCCGTTTTTCTCCCTCAGCGGAAGTGATTTCGTAGAAATGTTCGTTGGGGTGGGAGCTTCACGTGTACGCGACCTTTTCCGTCAGGCCAAAGAAAAAGCACCGTGTATTATTTTTATTGATGAAATTGATGCGATTGGCCGTGCACGGGGCAGAAACCTGGTGCAGGGGGGTAACGATGAACGCGAAAACACACTGAACCAGCTTCTCACCGAAATGGATGGTTTCGGCACCGACAGCGGGGTTATCATTCTGGCGGCTACCAACCGCCCCGATATCCTCGATACCGCCTTGTTACGTCCCGGACGTTTCGATCGGCAGATCGGCGTGGACCGCCCCGATCTCAGCGGCCGTGAACAGATATTTAAAGTGCATCTGAAAAGTCTGAAGCTGAATTCGGTAGTAGACGCGCATAAACTTGCCCTGCAAACCCCCGGATTTGTAGGAGCCGATATTGCCAACATCTGCAACGAAGCCGCCCTCTTTGCGGCCCGTCGCAACAAACAGGATATCGACATGCAGGACTTTCAGGATGCGATTGACCGTGTAATTGGCGGACTCGAAAAGAAAAATAAACTGATCTCCCCGGAAGAAAAGAAAATTGTGGCATACCACGAAGCCGGACATGCCATCACAGGCTGGTTCCTTGAACATGCCGATCCGCTGGTGAAAGTGACCATTGTTCCCCGAGGTGTTGCCGCGTTAGGATATGCACAATACCTGCCGAAAGATCAGTATCTGTATACCACGGAACAACTTACCGACAGCATGTGTATGACCCTCGGAGGCCGGGCCAGTGAAGACCTGGTGTTTGGTAAAATTTCGACCGGCGCCCAGAACGACCTGGAACGCATTACGAAACTTGCCTACGGCATGGTAACCGTATACGGTATGAATTCAGCCATCGGAAATGTGTCATTTAATAACTTCAGTCAGGATGAGTTTGCGATGGGAAAACCCTACAGCGAGAAAACAGCCGAGATGATTGATAACGAAGTACGCAAGATCATTGACAATGCCTACCAGCGCACCCGCAACCTTCTCATCGAAAAACGCGAACAACTGGAACAACTGGCACAAAAGCTTCTTGAAAAAGAAGTGCTGTTTCAACAGGATCTGGAAGAAATGCTGGGGAAACGCACCTGGGGAAAACCAACCGAACCAACGGTGTAACAGCCAACTCAACCAAATTACGATAAAGCGGAGCACCTGAAAAGGGCTTCGCTTTTTTGTTTTTCAGTATCGTTTGCCATTGCCTGAATGGTCCCTTTTTGATGCCTTCAAAACATTTTACTGCATTAATTGTATTCTTTTTTTAACTAATTTTACCGTCTTTTCAGGCAAATCCGTTTATAAAGCCTGAAAAAATTAACTGTACCTGCCCATGCCAATAGCTGCCGGAGAACTCTTACGCCGCATCAACAGCCCCGACGATTTAAAACAATTCAAGGAGGAAGACCTGGTTAAAATTTCAAAAGAATTACGTCAGTTCATTATTGATGTGGTATCGGTGTATGGTGGCCATTTTGCGGCCAGTCTGGGCGTGGTGGAATTAACCGTTGCCCTTCATTATGTGTTCAATACGCCTTACGATCAGTTGGTATGGGATGTGGGTCACCAGGCATACGGGCACAAAATACTCACCGGCCGGCGCGATAACTTTTACACCAACCGGGTGTATCATGGCATCAGCGGTTTTCCGAAGCGGAGTGAAAGCCCCTACGATACATTCGGAGTGGGGCACAGCAGTACCTCAATATCGGCAGCCCTGGGAATGGCCGTAGCCAGTCATTACAAAGGTGAAAAAGACCGTCAGCACATAGCAGTGATCGGTGATGGTGCCATGACGGCCGGTATGGCTTTCGAAGCCATGAATCATGCGGGCATTGAAAAGTCGAACCTGCTGGTGATCCTCAACGATAACTGCATGAGTATAGACCCGAATGTAGGAGCGCTGAAGGAATATCTTACCGATATTACAGCATCACCAACCTACAACAAGGTAAAAGATGATGTGTGGAAGATGCTGGGCATGCTGAAGAACGTAGGCGGAGAAACCGCCCGTGAGATAGCCTCAAAGATGCAGGCCGGATTGAAACACACACTGATCAAACAGAGCAATTTATTCGAGGCACTGCGCTTTCGTTACTTTGGCCCTATCGACGGGCATGATGTATCGCATCTGGTGGCCATACTCAACGACCTGAAAAACATTCCGGGTCCCAAGTTGCTGCATGTGCTTACGGTAAAAGGAAAAGGCTACGCCACGGCTGAAAAGAACCAGACCAAATGGCACGCCCCGGGATTGTTCGATAAGGTTACCGGTGAAATATTCAAGAAAACATACGACACACCACAACCGCCGAAATACCAGGATGTTTTCGGTCATACCATGGTGGAACTCGCCGAAATGAATCAGAAGATCATGGGAATCACCCCGGCCATGCCAAGCGGCTCGTCACTGAATATAATGATGAAGGCGATGCCGGAGCGGGCTTTCGATGTGGGTATTGCCGAACAGCATGCCGTGACTTTCTCGGCCGGACTGGCCACCCAGGGCCTTGTTCCGTTCTGTAATATTTATTCTTCATTCATGCAACGGGCCTTCGATCAGGTAGTGCACGATGTAGCCATTCAAAAACTGAAGGTTGTGTTTTGCCTCGACCGTGCCGGTGTAGCCGGAGCCGATGGGGCTACCCATCACGGAGCATACGATATTGCTTATATGCGCTGCATACCGAATATGGTGGTAAGCGCCCCCATGAATGAACAGGAACTGAGAAACCTGAAAGGGACGTGTGGTAAAAGAAGGCAACGATGCAGCCATTCTGTCAATAGGCCATATTGGTAATGAAGCCGTTAAGGCCATAAAAATACTGGAGGAGAAAGGCAAATCGGTGGCCCTGTATGATATGCGCTTTGCAAAACCACTCGATGAGGTGATGTTGCACAACATTTTCTCGAAACACACAAAAATTGTAACCGTTGAAGATGGTTGTATCAGCGGAGGATTCGGGAGTGCTATCAGCGAATTTATGATCGACCATAACTACACGGCTGAAGTTATTCGGCTGGGGATGCCCGATAGAGTGGTGGAACACGGAGAACAGCCACAACTGTGGAGCGAATGCGGGTATGATCATACAGCCATTGCAAAGTCACTCGAGACCCTGCTTCATATGCCGGTTTCTGCAGGAAATAAGACCGAACCCCTCATCCTGAATTAAGACCCACCGTCGCTGAAAAGGCTATGCTCCTTTTCTGTTGCTGAGATCCAACCGGTTACCCGGCGTTTGGAAACCTCATTTTTATTTGCTTACCTTTGTTTTACCATTCATGAAAAAGGTCGCCATTCTGCTGTTCACCATCATATACCTGATACCAACCATTGGTTTCAGTGTTGATTTGCATTGGTGCGGCAAAAAGGTAAAGCTGGTTTCGGTGAATTCACAGCACGAAAAAAAATGTGCATGCAGTAAAAAAATGGCATCACGCTGTTGTAAGGATGTTCATTTTGATGTGAAGCTTACCGGTCATCAGATGCCGGTTTCGCATTTCGAAACCCCTGACATCAGTTGGATCACCCTCCTCTCAGCATCTCTTTTCAGTATTTCTGTTTCTCCTCAATCGACGCTCTGCAACCAAACTGCATGGACCCGTTATCACGCCCCTCCCGACCCCCGGTCAACAGCGGTTTACCTGAACCACTGCAACTTCCGTATCTGATTTATTATTCCGGCCTGTACGCAACCCAACCATGAAGCCATCATGGTGTAGCTCCTTTATTGAGAAACACATGAACGCCTTGTTAGGTCATTCAGGCCGTTGCGCATGTACCCGTTTCTTTCGGGTTAAAGCGCTGTAAAGGTTTCCCTTTATTCACTACCCGGTAATTGTATTCTGTTTATTCAGCGAGCATTGGTACCGGGTCAGAAAAAAAACACAATGAATAATAAAGAGCGATTAAAAATAATTGAGAAGTCGTCGCAGCAGGTTGGTCCGGGGGTGTTTTATTCCACCCTTGTGGTGATCACTTCGTTTCTGCCCGTTTTCCTGCTAACCGGAATAGAAGGAAAACTATTTCATCCGCTGGCCTGGACAAAAACATTCATACTCATCATTGACGCGTTTCTGGCGATTACCCTGGCACCGGTTCTTATTTCTTTTTTTCTGAAAGGGAAGCTGAAACCTGAAAGTGCCAATCCGGTGACCCGCTCCATGGAGAAGGTATATACACCGCTTATATCCTGGTGTCTTCGCTGGCGGAAAACAGTGCTTGCGGTAAATATAATAGCTCTGATAGCCGGTGGCATCATGATGTTCCGAATGGGGTCGGAGTTCATGCCTCCGCTCGATGAAGGCTCCATCCTTTTTATGCCGGTTACACTTCCCGATGTATCGAATGCGGAAGTGAAGCGTATTCTTCAGGTGCAGGATAAAATAATAAAATCAATACCGGAAGTAGAACACGTTCTGGGAAAAGCGGGGCGTGCAAGTACAGCCACCGATAATTCTCCCATCAGCATGATTGAAACCATTATTCTGCTGAAGCCATCATCGGAATGGAGAAAAGGCATGACAAAGGATGATATCATTAATGAACTCAATGCAAAGCTACAGATACCCGGTGTTGTGAATGGTTTTACACAGCCCATAATTAACCGTATCAATATGCTATCGACCGGAATACGCACCGATGTGGGCCTGAAGATATACGGGCAAAATCTGGATTCAATTTATGCATTGGCTACTCAAATGAAAAAACAACTGGAAGGGATCAGTGGCATTGAAGATCTGTATGTAGAACCCATCACCGGAGGCAGATACATTGATATTAAAGTGCGTAAAGATGAGATCGGCAAATACGGTCTGAGTGTTGATGATGTGAACATGTATGTAGAAACCGCGTTGGGTGGAATGAACCTTACTTCTACCATTGAAGGGAGAGAACGGTTTACCGTGAATGCCCGCTTCGCACAGGATTACCGCAACAGCCTGGAAGCCATTCGGCAGATCCCGGTGAAAACCATGAACTACGGCACCATACCGCTTTCCACGGTAGCTGAAATAGCCATCTCTGAAGGCCCGCCGATGATCAATTCGGAAAACGCCATGCTACGGGGAACCGTATTGTTCAATGTAAGAAACCGCGACCTGGGAAGTACCGTGCAGGAAGCCCGGCAGAAACTGAATACCCTGTTTACCCGGCTGCCGAAAGGATACAATCTGGAATGGAGCGGGCAATGGGAAAACCAGATACGTGCCAACCGGACCCTCATGCTAATCATGCCGATTGTGGTACTCATCATTTTCACGGTATTGTATTTCACCTACAAATCACTGAAGGAAGCATTGCTCACCATGATCACGGTTCCGTTTGCACTGGTAGGAGGTGTGTATATGGTGTATTTCTATCATGTCAACCTGTCGGTGGCCGTGGCTGTAGGTTTTATTGCCTTGTTCGGGGTTGCTGTGGAAACAGCCATGCTTATGATGATCTATCTGAATGAGTACATGGAAAAGCTGGTGGCCGACAAGGGCAATTCATCCGCCACCATCACCCATGCCGATCTGCGACAGTATATTATGGATGGTGCCGTACAACGACTGCGTCCGAAATTAATGACGGTCTCTGTTTCCTTGTTTGGTTTGGTACCCATTCTGTGGTCAACCGGCGTGGGCAGTGATGTAATGATACCCATCACCATACCCCTCATCGGCGGATTGATCAGTTCCACCAGCTATGTACTACTGGTTACACCGGTAGTATTTGAAATGGTGAAAGAAAGAGAATTACATAAAAAAGGAAAAATAATTTTAACCGGAAACCATGATGAAAATTAAAATTCGGTTACTCCTGCTGATATGCATTTGCTTCTCCCGTATGGATGCGCAGGTACTTACCCTGGATTCGGTACTCAACAGGATTCAGAACAATAACCCGATGCTTCGTATGTATGATGAACAGGTGCATGCCGCTGCAAACTTTGCTTCGGGATCCAAGGCATGGATGCCTCCGAAGCTTTCCACAGGCCCCTGGCAAACGCCTTACATGAGTTTCCGCGATGGGATGTGGATGATAACCGCGGAACAGATGATCCCCAACCCGGCCAAGCAAAAAGCCGGGTATAACTATATGCACAGCATGTCGGCCGTGGAAGCGGAAGGCAAATCAGTGAAGCAAAACGAAATGTTTGCCATGGCCAAGCAAAATTATTATGAATGGATCATACTGAAAAGAAAGGAAGCCGTATTGCGCGAAACCGACTCCCTGCTGGCATATATGCTGCAACTGGCCAAACAACGCTTTACCTATAACCGGGAAAAGCTGAGTACTATATACAAAGCTGAAGCCGACTTATCTGAACTTCGGAATATGGAAACCATGGTTCTTTCCGATATACAAATGAAAAAGACGGAACTCATCACCCTTATGAATACCGACCGATCCTTTGTATTTGATATTGATACAGCGCTGTCAGAACGGAATTATGAACTGCAGTTACCCGATACAGCTTACCTCACGAGTCATCGCAGCGAATTGCGGCAACTGGATGCAGAAATGAAACGGCTCAGGCTTCAGCAGGAAATGGAACGTTCGAAGCGTCTGCCCGATGTGGGAGTTTCGGTGAGTCACATGCAGTCGTTCGGTGGTATGGCGAACCAGTATGCAGCCATGGGTATGATTACCCTGCCCATGCTTCCCTGGGCTTCGAAGGAGTACAAGGCAAATGTGCGCGGACTTGATAATGCCACAGGTGCATTGCAGTACCAGAAACAGGCACGCATCAATGAAATTGCCGGAGAGATAGCTTCCCTGCAAAACCGGATGATGGCCGCAAAAAAACAACTCAAAAACTACCGGGAGAATATCATCCCGTTGTACTACAAAAGCTATCAGGCTTCGCTCACCGCGTATGAGCAAAACAGTGAGGATCTTTTTATGGTGCTGGATGCATTAAAAATGTACCGTATGATAAAAATGAATGAGCTGGACCAGTACAATGAATTGCTGAAACTACAAGTAGATTATGAAAAACAATTGGAGATGCGATAAAATGAAATCACGCACGAACATACAAGATATATTGAACCCCGGTCTAAAAAAAATACTGCAGATAAGTATCTGTCTGATGCTGTTGATATCGGTTTTTTCCTGCGGTTCAAAAAAGGAGGCCAAACATATTGCTTCCGGCAAAGGCATTGACCTGAGCGGGCTGGAACAGCCGGCCAACCGCGTTATTTTCAGTGACGTGAAAACGGTACTCCCCGTTGAAAAGTCGATACAACCGGTGCTTGATGCCGAAGGGGTGATCTCTTACGATCCGTCTCTGCTCAATACCATCAGCGCCCGTTTCAGTGGGCGAATTGAAAAGCTGTATGTGCATTATAATTTTCAGCCGGTTACTGCCGGTGAACGCATCATGGATGTTTACAGCCCTGAAATACTCACCGCGCAGCATGATTTGTTACTCCTGTTGCAGCAGGCAGGTACCGATGCAGCACTGCTGGCAGGTGCCCGGCAAATGTTACTATTCATGGGAGTTACCGAAGCGCAGATAAAACGGATTGAGCTTACAAGGCAACCGATTGATCCGTTGCCGGTTTACAGCACATATACCGGACATATTCACGATATAGGCACCGGCAGCGGAACAGGCAATACGGCTATGGGCGGAAACATGTCGTCGGCTCAGGGAAGCAATGCATCGCCGTCACAGGTACAGATCGAAAATCTGCCTTCTTCACAAACGTCGGCATTAAGCATTCGGGAAGGCATGTATATTCAGAACGGGCAGGCATTATTCTCGGTGTATAACACGGCACGTGTATGGGCCGTACTTAATATATACCCAAAAGATGCCGATCATATCCGAAAAGGAAATCATGTCACGATCACCCTGGAAACAAAACCCGGGTATGCTATGGATGCCGTAATTGATTATCTGGAACCCGTGGCCGGGCAAAATGCCTCGGCTATTAAAGCCAGGGTGTACCTGAACAATGCCGAAAGCCATGCATTGAAAATCGGAACCTTGCTTCATGCCCGCATCGTTTGCAATGAGATAAATGGTGTATGGTTACCACGTCG
>JBGAVF010000035.1:0-16725 GCA_044228315.1 Bacteroidia bacterium
GAGGGGCATCATTGCTGTATTGTGTTTTTCCGGGAAAAAGAAACTCCGGGTATTGAAGCGAAAAGGTTACGATGGAAGCATCATGGCCTTCTGCCATGAATTCACGGATGAGCCGTTCATTAAAAGTAGCGAGTCCGCCCCGCAACGGATAGGCACTGCCCACCAGTATTATTTTCATACGTATTTCAGAAGGTTAGTACCCGAGTATATAGTCTTTATACGATTCCGAGTCATCGTTATCCGAGCAGGTCATCTCCACCTTTATATCCGTTTTCGGCAATTCAAAATCGCCCTGAGATATACTGAGAGAACGGTCGGCATAAACTTTCTGCATGTAATAAGCCCAGATAGGCATGCTCATGTGACCGCCGCATCCATGAACGATATCAGGAAAGTGGATGTTCCGGTCGTCGTTGCCTACCCATCCCCCCGATACAAGGTCGGGTGTGATGCCGATAAACCATCCGTCGGCGTAACTGCTGGTAGTTCCGGTTTTAGCGGCAATGGGTGTGTTGATGCCATAACGTGAACGCATTTCCACACCGGTTCCGAAGTTCACACAGCCCTTCATTATATCGAGCATTACGTATGCCTTGTCGGCTCCCATGGCTTCGGTGGTACGGGGTTGAAAATCCTGAAGGATATTTCCGTTTTTATCGGCAATATGTGTAATGAATATAGGTTCCGTCCATTGTCCCTGATTCGCAAATGTGCTGTAGGCCCCAATCATTTCAAACACAGAAACGTCGAAAGCTCCCAGACAAATCGTTGGGTACGGTTTCATATCGCTGGTGATTCCCATTTTCCGGCACAGATCAATAACACCCTGAGGGCCTGCTTCATTAAACTGATTGAGTACCTGAGCTGCAATAAGATTGACCGAGAGGGCAATACCTCTGCGCATGGTCATTGAGCCCCCCACACTTCCATCCGCATTTTTGGGCACCCAGCTTTCAAAGTTCTTAAACACCGGCGGAACATTCGGGAAAGAGGTACATGGAGGAACACCGTTATCGATTGCAAATGCATAGGTAAACGGTTTGAAGGTGGACCCGGGTTGACGTTTGGTGCGAATGTTTACGTGATCCACTTTAAAATGCTTGTAATTAATACCCCCTACCCAGGCTTTTATATGTCCGGTCTTCGGATTCATGCTCATAAACCCGCAATTCAGAAAATACATATAGTATTTTATGGAATCCATGGGCGTCAGGGTTGTATCAATTTCCTTGTCCCACGAAAATATCCGCATCTTCACCGGTGTATAAAATGCATTGTAGATATCATCCTCTGTGGCGTTCTGACGCTTCAGTTCAAGATACCGGTCGGAGCGCAGCATGGCAGCATTCAGGCTTTCCGGATGACCTTCCCAGGGCTTTTTCTTCTTGTAAATGGTGTTGAATTCCTTCTGCAGCGTTTTCATCTGTTTCTGCATGGCCTCTTCGGCATACAACTGCATTTTGGCATTGATGGTGGTATAAATCTTCAAGCCGTCGCGGTACAGATTGTACTTATTTTCATCGCACCAGTTATCCATATATTCCCGTAACGTTTCCCGAAAGTAAGTGGCCAGTCCGTCGACATGTGAATCGTACGACACGTGGGTTTCAATAGGCGTTTGTTTCAAGGAGTCGCATACATGCTGCGTGATGAATTTGTATTTCTCCATCTGCTCAAGCACTGTATTCCTGCGGTTTTTCGACTTCTCAGGATTGTTGATCGGATTATATGTGCCGGTGGCTTTCAGCAATCCAACCAGGGTAGCCGATTCCTGCATGTTCAGCTTATCGGGTGTTTTATTGAAGAATACCTTGGAGGCGGTTTTAATTCCGTATGCATTGCCCTGAAACTGAACCGTATTGAGATACATGGTGATGATCTCTTCTTTGGTATACATGCGTTCCAGACGAATAGACAATACCCACTCATTCAATTTTGCCCAAATAGTAGATAGGATGTTTTTGTGCTTGCGGGTTCCGAAAAGGTTTTTAGCCAGCTGTTGTGTAATGGTGGAGGCGCCACCGCGGCTTCCCAAAGCCAGCGTAGCGGAAAGCAAACGACGGGCATCAATACCCGAATGATCGTTGAAACGAATATCCTCTGTGGCAATGAGTGCATCAAATACGAACGATGAAATTTGCCGGTAACTGGAGTTGCTGCGGTTCTCAACATAAAACCGCCCGAGTACGGTAACGGAATCATCCGCATAGATCTCAGAGGCCAGTGATGGTTTCGGATCTTCCAGTTCTTTGGTGGAAGGCAATGAACCGAACCATCCCCAGCTGATCATAAAAAGCAACAAGAAAAAGGCAGCTACACCTCCAAAAACGATGCGCCAGAAATACACGATATTCTTTTCGTAAGGAGGTAAAAATGTGCTGAAAATAGTATTCATAACCGGTTGGGGCAAAGATAGTGAAAAAGCCTGTGGAACGATAGCATTGCTTCGGCATGTCACCTTGCCGTTACAGCAACTTCTGTATAACGCTCCCTATTCCGGCAATCGTTTGTATAAGCCGGAATATTTTGGTTGATTTGTAACACACATGCGTTTATTGATCCTTCTGCCATTGCTCCTTTCTGCCGGGTTGTTGTTTTCGCAAACCGACAGTATCGTAAACGCCGACAGCATTACCTTTGTGCTTGCCCCGAAACCCGGAAAGATAAAATCCGATACCGACACATCCTGTTACCCGGTATATTGCGCCAACGGGATCGCATCATACTATGGCCGGGCTTTTCAGGGCCGTTATACCAGCAGCGGGGAGCGATTCGATATGAATAAATATACGGCGGCCCATAAAAGCCTTCCTTTCGGCACCTGGCTCATCGTGACCAACCTGAAAAACGGAAAAGCCGTGCTTGTAAAGGTGAACGATCGTATGCCCCAATCGAATAAACGTGAAATTGACCTTAGTTATATAGCCGCCCGCGACCTTGGTTTTGTTTCGGCCGGACTGGCACATGTGCAACTTGAAATATATTTACCTCCTAAAAAATAACACAAAAATGAGCTACGAATTTATTCTTTCCAGCACCCAGAATGGTATTTGCACCATTACCCTGAATCGTCCCGATAAGATGAACGCCCTGAACCGCAGGCTTCTGCAGGAAGTGAAACAGGCCGTAACCGAAGCCGATAGCGACAAATCGGTAAAGGGTATTATCATTACCGGAAGCGGCACCAAGGCATTCGCTGCCGGGGCCGACATAGCGGAATTTGCCTCTTTCACTGTGGAAGAAGGAACAGCACTGTCGGCCGACGGGCATGACGTGATGAACACCATTGAGAACGCATCAAAACCTGTGATCGCTGCTGTAAACGGATTTTCCCTTGGTGGAGGTTGTGAACTGGCGCTGGCCTGCCATATCCGCATCGCATCCGAGAATGCAAAATTCGGGCAACCGGAAGTAAATCTGGGTGTGATACCGGGATATGCCGGCACCCAGCGCCTGGTGCGCTATATAGGAAAATCGCGGGCTCTTGAAATGCTGTTAACCGGTACCCCGGTTGGGGCAGCTCAGGCTTTGAGTATGGGGCTGGTGAATGATGTGGTACCACAGGAAGAACTGCTGAACCGATGCATGGCCATTCTTGATAAAGTGGCCACCAAATCACCGCTTACCATTGCACAGATCCTTCAGCTTACCAACGATTATTACGACGGCAGCGGATTTGAAAAAGAGATCACCGAATTCGGGAGATGTTTTGGAACAAAAGATTTTAAAGAAGGGACCGATGCGTTCCTGAACAAACGGAACGCAGTATTTACCGGAGAATAAAACTATTCCCTGAATTCATACCCTACGCCCCGGTGAGAGATAAAATGCACGGGATTGTGCGGGTCCTTCTCGAAACACTTCCGGAAGGTGAGTATGAAATTGTCGATGGTACGTGTTACCGGCACAATTTTATAGCCCCATACGGTATGTAATATTTTTTCGCGGCTGATGACCACCCCTTTGTTCTCGATCAAAAGCTTCAGGAGCATCATTTCCTTCTTCGTCAGTTTCATGCTTTCGTTCACTCCCTGCGCATCATACGTTTCGAAGTTGATCATATTTTTTTCACCAAAGGTGTACACACTGCTCACCTTACTGGCTGCGGAAGCCCGGTCGCTTTTTGAAATAAGGTTATGCACCCGTAGCAGCAATTCTTCCAGATTGAACGGTTTGGCTACATAATCATCACCGCCCTTTTTCAATCCTGCCACACGGTCTTCACCGGTACTCTTCGCTGAAAGAAACAGCACCGGTATACGGGCATTGTACATACGGATATTTTCACACAGCTTTAGTCCATCCATATCCGGAAGCATCACATCCAGAATGGCAATATGGTAATCGTTCTCTTTAAAATAATTCAACGCAGTAAACGCATCACCGGCCGCATCCACTTCATAGCCATCCATTTCAAAATTCAGTTTTAACGCTTCCTGCAGGTGTAATTCATCTTCCACCAGCAAAATTCTTTTTTTGGGATTTGTCATAGGTTAGTAATTAATAGCGAAGGAATCCTTTTATTAGTTTTCAAATGTTATTTCAAAAATAGACCCTTTGGGTGTATTCCCCGATATTGTAATATCGGCGTTATGTTTTTTTGACACTTCTTTTACAATGTACAATCCCAGGCCGGTTCCTTTCGTTTTACGTGTGTTTTCATTTCCAATACGGTAGAATTTTTTGAAAATATTGTCCCGTTCCTCTTCTTTTATGCCATCGCCTTCATCGGCTACGCGCAAATGCACCTCTGTGTCTTTATACAGTGCAATAGAAACCGTGCTGCCGGAAGGGCTGTATTTACAGGCATTTTCAATTAGGTTGGTGATCACCAGCGTGAGTGTAAACCGGTCACCGAAAATTTTTATCTCAGGTGTTATCTGGCAGGAAAAGATATGTGTATCTTTTTTCAGGTGAATAAATTTATCTACTTCCTCTTTAAGTAAGGCGCTGAAATCAATCCAGTCAAAAACATACGGATACCCTTTACTTTCAATTTTAGTAGCCACCAGTACATTTTCCGAAAGCTCATTCAAACGTTCAATATCCTTCAGTGAATTGGATATCATCATATCGGTTTGTTCTTTTGAAAGCTGCCGCCGCTGCATGGTTTGCAGATATAGCTTAATGGAAGCAATAGGCGTTTTAAACTCATGTGTTACCGACAGCAGAAAGTTACGTTGCTGATTTTCGGCAGCAGCACTTTGTGCAGTGCTTCGCAGTACCACCAGAAAGCCCAGAAGCAGCATGGCAAAAAACGATATCCCTTCAGCCACCCACATGCGCTCCTTACGTTCAAATTTCTTTTTCAACTCCAGTATCTTCACGTCCTTATTCGTTTCAAGCGAAAGGGAGTCGGAAACCAGAAGCTGCGTATTGCAGGCTGCTGTAACATCCGGAAAATGGGTTTTAAAATAAGTTCGTACAAGCGTTGTATCAATTACAATGGGTTGACCCTGCCAGTGACAGAGTATTCCTCGCTCACTTTTAAACTCATTCCGGGCAGCCCGTTCAAAAAAATCCTCACGGGCCATGGTATACCTGGCATCAAGCAAGGCTTTATCGGAACGGTAATTCGAGCTGCTTAAGCGGAACAATGAATAGAACCACCAGGAAAATACCAGTACTACAAATATTGCGATGAGGTAAATAAAATGCCCTGCCTTCATAAAGCAAATATAGGGTTTGAAAATTTTGATAGGTTGTAGCTTGCAATCATGCCGGCAACTTGTCCTTTTACACAAAAGGTTTCAATTAAAATACTTCCCCCAAATTCACAAAGAATCCACGTGATCCGTGCAAACCAAAACCATAATCGATGCTGAGATTGGTTGATGATTTTTTATTGGCACAAATGCGGAGGCCGGCCCCATACCCGGGAATAAACGTGTTATAGTCCTGGGTAATTAGGCTGGAATACGTTTGTACATTACAGAAAATCACCCCGCCCAGCAAGCCGCTTTTTAAGATACGGTACCGGTATTCGGTTTCGAGGTACATGAAATTGCGGTCCTTAAACCGGCTTTGCACATACCCCCTGCCGGTATTGAAAATATCGTCCCAGCCAATACCCGGCAACATGAGGTAGGGTGGCTTCCCGCTCAGGGTATACCAGTTATAACTCCACACGGCCAGCACGTTTCCCGAACGCACCGGAAGCGGAATGTATTTTCGTAATTCTATGAGTGCGGATGTCCAGTTGCCATCACTTCCCAGTGCGGTGCGGTTATTGCGAAGATACGCATACGCAAAGAGGCCACCCGGAGGATTGACCTGGTTAACACGGCTGTCGTATGTAACATTGAGTACCCAACCGGCCGACATCTCCCGACCGGAATATCCATACGCTTTGAAAGGTGAAGTGCTCACCGGTGTCGCATCCATTTCGGTTATCTTCCAGAAATAATCCATAAAATACCCGATACCGGCATAGAGATTTTTGTCAACCCTATGCAACACGGTTTCATGAAGTCCGAGGAAGGAATAGTTCACACGCGTTGCATTGGATAGCGGAGAAGTTGCTCCCAGTCCGTAGGTAACGGAAGGATACCTCATGTACCGATTGCCGGAAACAATATTGAATTTGTTGCCTTTTGTCCAGATATTGAGTAACAACGGCAATATGACCTGATGTTTCTGTGTAAGCGCAACATATCCAACAATTGCCGAAGATTTAGAATGATCGTTATGGTCGGTATAAAAAACAAAATTTGAAGTAAGCTGCAAAGCTAATGCTGTTTGCAGTGTATAACCTACTGAAGGAAGCACCGTAATATGCGGCCGGAAATCATCGGCTTTGGTACGTCGCCATGGCCCGGAATTTTTTATAATGTGCGTGGAACTGAAAATATCAACGAGGTCCTTCTGAGGGCCATTGTATTTACGTATTTCGCCTCCGGAAGCAGTGCTGTCATTCTTTACGCCGGGTTGCGCACTTATATTTTGCAGCATGCCGAGTAAACCCAGTGCCAGCATTAATCTGCATACATCAAACCTCATCTGATAGAAAAACCGGATCGTTACCGGTCAATACTGCAAAGAAACGAATTCAAAAGGGGTGCGGATTGATTTTAAATAAAAATTAACCCAGTTATCCGGTGCACAGAATATGAAAGAAGGGTCATTTCCCCTGAAACGCCACCTGTTTTCCGATGGAAGTAAGACCCAGCAAAGCGTCTTCCGTTGAGAAAATCTGAGCGAGGTAGCTGAGTTCCGAATCACATCCTTTTGCTTCATCAATTAGTTTATCGGCGATTGAAATGGCTACCGGGGCTTTTCGCTGAACCGTCTTAAATATTTTCTCGGCCTCATCGGGATTCATGGTACCTGCTGCGAACTGGTGAGATAACAAATCACCGATCGAATTGCCTTCGAAAAACGAAGCTATATTTTGCCATTTATCATTCAGGGGTTTTCTTCCGGTGGTTGTAAATTCAAGAGTTCCTGAGAAGAGGCTGAACATTTCTTCCACGCTAATAATTTTATCAACGAGCCCGATTTCAAAAGCATCAGTGGCGCTAATCATTTTACCGGTATGGATAAGGTACTTGCTCAGTCCTTTACCGATTTTCTTCACCGAACGCTGGGTACCGCCTAATCCCGGGTAGATGCCAATACCAGTTTCAGGAAACGACATCTGAGTTTTCGGAAGTGATAGTATATAGTCGGCACAAAGAGCCAGTTCCAGGCCACCCCCCAAGGCCATTCCATTCACTACGGCTACCACCTTTTTCGGGGAATGATCGATGCGGCTGAAAACGGACTGACCGTATTGCGTAAAGGCCTGAATTTTTTGAATGGCTCCTGCCTTAATATTCTTTACAAAAAATTTAATATCGGCACCGGCCACAAAGGCTTTCCCCGTGCCGGTTATATAAATTGTTTCAACTTCTTTATCCGCATCTGCCCGGCTGAATGCATCATCGAGCTGCTTCATCACCACCTCATTCAGTGCGTTTAAGTCCTCCGGCCTGTCCATACTGATCACAGCTACTTTGCCTTTTTTTTCAAGCCTTACAAATTCCATGGGTTGAAAAAGCGATGCAACCGATTTCGGAACCGGCATATGATACAATGCTGCCATATTATTCACCAATGCATTCACCACCGTTTCGGTTTCCTGTTGTGCCAGTTCCACCGGACCTTTTCTCCATCGTAAGCCGATCTTGGCTCCTTTGTTGAGATCCGAAATACTGCACACATTTTCATCGAGTTGCTGGGCACACACAAACAGAACAACCCCCAGCATGCGGTCATGTATTTTTTTTCTAACCTCTTCCTGTGTCGATATCTCACCTTCAAGGTCCCAGTTCTGTTTTGCATTTGCCTGTTCCTTCAAACGATTGGAAACGGTATACAATTCTCCGAATACTTCCAGTGTCTTTTCGGAATGATATGCCACCGGAACACCGGTAGCATTCATCAGGGCAAAGGGGCCCATGCTGATACCGAACGTATCGGCACATACATCATCAATGGTAGCGATATTGGCAACCCCTTCTTCAAGCAACCGGGCCGACTCATTGAGCCAGGGTACAAAAAAGCGGTTCACCACAAAGCCATAGGAGTCCTTACACAAAATGGCGTCTTTACCCGAAATCACAGAGAACAAACGCGCTCTTTCGATCACCTCATCCGACGTGTTTTTACCCGGTATTATTTCAACCAACCTGTTTTTTGCGGCATGATAAAAATAGTGCAAGCCAATAAATCGTTCCGGAGAAGAGACAGACGCTGCCAGTTCGGAGATAGAGAACGAAGAGGTATTGGTAGCCAGAATTGTATCGTGAGGCACAAAAGCATCCAGTGTGCGGAACAATGATTTTTTAGCTTCCAGGTCCTCATAAATCGCTTCCACAATGAGGTCACACGGCTTGAGATCGGCGAGTACGGCTGTGCCGGTGATCCGCTGAAGGCATTGATCGGCCTGCTCTTTCGTAAATACTTTTTTCTCCACGCCATCATACAGCATGTTGCGTATCGTATTCAAGCCCTTCTGCACAAATTCCATCTCACGGTCGGCCAGGATCACCTGAAGATTTTCCTGGGCGAATTTTTGTGCAATGGCTGCCCCCATAGTACCGGCGCCAACCACGCCTACGGTTTTAATTTGTTTCATACAAACGCTGTTTAATTATTTTTCCAAACCGGATCCCGTTTTTCGAGGAAGGAATGAATCCCTTCATTGGCATCATACGTATTCATTAAGTCGGTCACATAGAGCGCTTCCAGGGCCGGAAGGAAATTCCCGAGAATATGATTGAACTTCACACGGCATGCCTTCACGCCGTAACGTAGTGAGGAGGCACTGCGGGGTAAAATGTATTTTTCAACGAATGCCATGACACCGTTGTCAAGTGCCATTCTATCCTCAAAAAGTTCATTGATCAAACCCATTGACTTCCCTTCTTCAGCGGAAATACTTTTACCGGTAAGTATGAGTTCTTCGGCACGTGCCAGACCAATTTTTTCGGAAAGGATCACAGATGCAGGAGGCGGAAAAACACCCAATACAATTTCGGGCTGACCTAGTCTGGCTGATCTATCGGCAAAAATAAAATTGCTCATAATGGCCAGTTCCATACCTCCGCCCAAACACTGTCCGGATATTTTTGCCAGTGTTGGAATGGATAGCTCCTTTAACACATAAAACAATTTATGAAACGATTGCAGCATGGTTCCTGCCAACTCTTTCTGATGTTCTTCCACACTGGCCCCAAACGAAAAATGCTTTCCGCTGCCTTCCCAGATGATCAGTTTCAACGCCTGTTCATTTCTGAATGAATTCAATGTTGCCAGTAACTCCTCCATCATGATATGATCGAGGATGTTTCCTTTGCCATCATGAAGTGTTACCCGGGCCACGGCCCGTTCGTATAAAAATTCAACTTGTATCTTTTCCATAAAAATATCAGGCGGTTATTGATTGAAATTGCGGTGATATTCTTTCGTGCAGTGATTCATTCCACTCATGACCTTCGGCGAGTAACTGACGCAGCAACACAAAATCCACTTCCCGGTTTTCTTTGGGTCCGTCATTAAATGCCCTGAAACCTGCTTTAGCTTCGGTCATCATATTCAAAGCCAGCCATTCCCGGCTTCCTTCCTTGTTTTTGTCCCAATGCTCCAGCTTATATTTCCGCACTTCGCTTATGGTTTTATTCATACAATTCGGGAATGTGTGCAGAATTTTCGCGATGAGGTTGTTCACCGTTTTGTCAAGCATCGTAAAATCGGTTTCCGACTGTGCGATGATTTCTTTCGCCTTTATAAGATCATCTCCGGTTTTCTGGGTTCCGAATACGATTCTGCCGAATTCATCCGTGATACGATCGGTAACAACCAGTGGGTTTGGGATAAAGCGTCCGTTGTGTTTCAGCACCGGAGTAAAGCGTCCGTTGTGTTTCAGCACCGGAGCGATGTCGGTAAGCACACCGAAGTAATAGGCCTGATGGGCCGTCCACGGCTCGCATAAGGTGAGGGAATACATAGCTCTTTCTACCCCAACAAACAAAGGCAGAAAATCGGTTGCCCCGCCAATGGGTGCACTGCCGTGTTTCGGCCCGGCTTGTCCGAGACGTGCCATATCGCTGGCGATGCTGAAGTCGCAGGCCATGCCGATTTCCTGACCGCCTCCCACACGCATCCCATTGATCCGGCAAATCACCGGCTTCTCGCACATAAGGATCGATGAAACCATATCATTGAAAAGCCGCATGTATTGCGAATATTCCTGGGGATTACCGGCATAGTACTCGGCATATTCCTTTGTGTTTCCACCGGTGCAAAAAGCTTTATCGCCCACGGCTGTAAACACTACCGCCACTACACTGCGGTCGTTGGAGGCCTCACGGAAAGCCAGTATCACTTCTTTTACAGCTCCGGTGGTATAGGAGTTATACTGCTTCGGATTATTCAGTATGATCCAGGCATTGAACAATCCCGGTATCTCCTCTCCAGTGCGGTCGCAACAGGGACGTTTTTCGAAAAGGATCTCTTTGTATTCAGTATTTACAAGGTTGTGGTTTATTAAATTTTCCATGATCAGTTAGTTTATAAAGTCGGGGACAAGTACCGAGCGTTTCGTGTAATTATGGGCTAGTGTGTTTTTAAATACTTCATTGATCTCCGACATGGGAAACGTCTGCACAAATTCGCTGATGCGGAGTTTTCCGCTGTCAACCAGCGCTACTACTTCCGGATAGAGTTCCGGTTTACAGCCCCAGGTTCCGATCACCTGCGCGTCGAATGCCATTAAGTTGCTGATGCGGATCTCGATCTTATCCATGGTGAAACCTACAACAGACAGGGTTGATGCAAACGTGAGCAGGTTAAACGCCAGCTCCTGTCCGGCTTTGGTCCCCGACATCTCAAATATCTTCCATCCGAAGGGCGAGGTCTTCAGGTCTTTCGACAACTGCTTCACTTTCTCTTTGATATCTTTGGTATCCATGCCCTTTATATTAAGCGTCGCTTCAATGCCATGATCCTTTGCTATTCCTAATTTCGTATCGTTTACATCCAGGGCAATCACCCGGGCGCCGAAGATCCGTGCAATCTGGGCACCATAAATACCCACCCCGCCTACGCCAATCACAATGGCCAGATCGCCTTTTTCAATGGATGCTTTTTTCATCACCTGGTACGGAGTAGAAACGGCATCGGCAATGATGGAAAGCTGCTGTAGTGAATATGTTTCAAGAACACTGTCGGGTACCGGGCACAGAAACCTTGCCGGTACAATGATATGCGAGGCAAACCCACCATGAAAATCATTTCCGGGCATGCGCTGGTTGCGACAGATATTGCTCCGGCCTTTCGTACAAAGTTCGCATTCGCCGCATGGCAAAACTGCAGGAATAATAACCTTCTTATGGAGCCATTCGGCGGGTCCGTCAATGACCTCTCCGCTTATTTCATGACCGAGGGTAAGCGGCAACGGATGTTTGGTTTGAACTCCGTGATGCCAGAAGCTGATATCGGTATGACATACGCCACAACCGGCTACTTTAACCAGTGCCTCACCGGGTCTCAATTCCGGCATCGGATACGAGAGAAGTGAAAACTCCTTTTTCAACTCCGTCATTTGCCAGCAAAAAATGGTATTGTCGTGCATAGAGTTACAGATTACAGTTTTCGAATAACAAGGCGTTGCCTTGTCCGCCGCCGATACAGGCGGAAGCAATGCCATAACGTACGTTTCTTCGTTTCATCTCAAGGCAGAGTGTAAGTGAGAGTCGCACGCCACTGGCCGCCAGCGGATGTCCGAAGGCAATGGCGCCGCCGTTCACATTGCATATTTCACGGTTCAGGCCCAGTTCCCGTTCACAACCAATAAATTGTGCAGCAAAGGCTTCGTTGATTTCAATTAAACCTATATCGCTCAGGGTAAGGCCAGTGAGTTCAAGCAGCAAACGAATGGCAGGTACCGGGCCCAGTCCCATCACATGCGGATCCACACCACATGAAGCCGAGGCTATGAGC
This sequence comes from Bacteroidia bacterium, assembly GCA_044228315.1. Taxonomy (GTDB): domain Bacteria; phylum Bacteroidota; class Bacteroidia; order UKL13-3; family UKL13-3; genus CAINMV01. The sequence continues at coordinate 12,484 of JBGAVF010000035.1, forward strand.
TTGGCAAGCGGCTTCACAGTATTTGATTCGGCAAACGACTTTCGAGCCATGATCACCGATGCGGCACCATCAACAATACCGCTCGAGTTTGCAGCTGTTTGTACCCCATCCTTCTCAAATGCCGATGGCAGTTTGGCCATTTCCTCAAGGGTGGACGGACGAATGTTCTCATCCGCCACAAAATTGCTTACGCGCTTTGGCAAATTCATTTTACGGGGTTTCAATCCTGCTGCTTCAAATACCGTTGTATTCATCGGGGCCACTTCATCAGAAAGCACCCCGTTCTGTGTGGCAGTCATGGCACGGTCTACCGATAATTTCCCAAACACATCGGCATCGTTGCGCGTAATTTTATACTGCCGGGCCACATTCTCAGCTGTAACACCCATAGGTACGGCAGCTGTATCATTCAATGCTTCCCACAGAAAATCACGGAATTCAATTTTGCCCAGTGCATACCCCATGCGGTTACCATAACTCACGGTAGGGGCCAGCGACATATTCTCGGCTCCACCGCAAAGGGTAACATCCGCCTTTCCCAATGTGATCTGATCGGCACCGGCTGTGATGGTTTCAAAGCCCGAACCACAAATGCGCTGCAGCATCACCGCCGGCACTCCCTGAGGCACTCCTGCATACAAGCCGATATGACGGGGGAGGAAATATGTATCGTAGGAACTCTGACCAATATTGGCCATGATCACCTGATCGATGGCTTCGGGTGAGATGCCCGACTTCTCAATGGCCGAACGGCTGGCAAAAATGCCCAGATCTGTAGGAGATACCGATGCAAGTGTGCCGCATAATTTCCCAAAAGGAGTGCGGGCTCCGTTTATAAGAAACATGTCGTCGTATACGATGCCAAATCCTTTTTCTTTGCTGTGGTAGGCTTTCATTTAATGGGTGATGATATTAGTGTATGAGTTATCCGACAGGTTCTTCTCTGCCATAGCCTGCCAGGTATGACGGGCAATGGATGCAGCACCGAATGACACCAGATACTGCGGGTTATCCACCGTTTTTATTTCAATCCCAAGCTTCTCATTCAGAATTACACTCAGGTATGGATGATAGGCAATTACGCCACCGATCATGAAGATGGGAAGGCCCTGAACCATTTTCATTTTAGCCACTTTGTTGGCTATTGAGATATAAATTCCCCGGGCAATATCCGGTACCGGCATACCATCAAATACCCAGTTCATGATCTCTGTTTTGGCAAATACAGTACAGAAACTGTTCAGCTCTTTGTCGAATTCGGAATGTGCTGCGAGGCTGCTCATATCTGAAATATTGATGCTCGCCCGTTCGGAGATTTCCGACAGAAATGCGCCGGTTCCGGCCGCACATTTATCGTTCATATAAAAGTTTGCAACATGATTCTGGGCATCGCACTGTATCACTTTTATATCTTCACCACCAATATCAATGATGTTCTTTGCCCCTGAATAATATTCCGAAACGCCGGCGGCTCCGCAATTGATCTCTGTTTTTACCAGGTCGGTTTCACTGAAGTGGCGCCGTCCGTAACCGGTGGCGCAGCTGTATTTTATTGGGAACACACCGTGTATGGCCTGTAACACGATCTTCATAGCCTGCTTATCTTTATTCAGGGTTTGTAATATATATCTGAAAACCGGAATTCCCTTTTCATCAATGACCGTGAATTTTGTAAATGCGGAACCCAGATCTATTCCCAGAAAACAAGACGACTCCTTGAATGAATGAATGGATTTTGTTTTATCGACGAGGCCCTTATTGATCACTTTTTTATTTACTTCCCCAATAACGCCCGGCATTCGTGATAACACATTTTTATTCGTCATGGCTTTCACCATATTGGTAAAGGCCAGGTTGAGCGATGTTTTCACATAATGTTTCTTCCCGTATTCAACGATCTTTCCATTGAAGTAGTCAATTTCTGTTTGCCGGTTATTGATGATGTCAACGGCCAGTGATGGGAAGTGGTCGCCGCCCCTTTTAAGGTAATGCATGCACTTACGAATGAAATCATCGGGAAAACGGATCTTCTCTTTCTCTGCCACTTCCACGCCTTCATTCACAATTTGTTCGATTAGTTCAATGGTATCTGCATCAGCCATAGCCTCCGCCATGGTGAGCCGGCCCACGCCGCAAAGGGCACTTAACGAGGCATTCAGAATGGTTTTCTCCCAAACCCTTTTTACCAGTTCAAAGGAGTCAACGCTGTCGGTAATGAAATCCACGCTGTTGAGGATACCCGCAAAACGAATGGATGCCTCACTGCTCATGTCATCGATGGATCCGATATAATTGGGCGGTGTAAAAAAGGATACACGTGCCGTATTGGGAGAGGTAGTATTGCCGGCATAGTTGATGATCATGCGCAACGTTTTTGACTCCCCAAATGCCGGCACCAGAAGTTCTTCCACATCAATCCCGTTTTGGGCAGCTATAACCGTAAGTTTATCCGACTTCAGCACTTCTGCTTCCCGTATCGCGGCCGGGGTCTGATACGACTTCAGTGAAAACACGAGGTAATCGAGATGTAAGGGAGCCAGGCCACTTCACAGCCGGCCTCTTTCAGTTTTACAGCCAGTATCATTCCTACAGGGCCCAGGCCAATGATGCCTACGGATGGTTTGCTGTGGTCTTTCATATACGTTGGAGCAGTATTAATCGGTTATTCAGCCGGTGGTTATCATCATTTTCAGGAAGTAAATCTCATATAAAACACTTCTTCAGGTAACGGTTCGTTCGCTCCCGACAAATTTTGCAGGTGTGCATGGTACCGCTCCAGAATAACCGTTTCGTTCTCCTGCATGTTTTCCATCAGGGTTCCGTCTTCTGTTGAAAGTCCGGCGTTGACCAGCAGGGCCGAAACAATTTTTGCCTGCTCAAGTTCCATACTTTTATTCAACGCACCGATGCAACCGGAAATACATTTACCGATCTCATTAAGATCCCGGGGACAAAAGCATCCTTCTTCCGGTGTTTTCTTATAATCGGGCTGATTCAGCAGTTTCTGATTCGGGAAAATCAATGCTGAATACTTTTCATCCCCTGTATGCACTACCACCACATGCTGTACATAATGACAGATATTACGGATCTCATCCTGAATAAGCCGGCGGCCCGATGAAATGGTGTCTGAAGAATCCGGTAGATTATTTTCCATGGCAGGTGATGATTATGGGTTTTGTGGAAATCAGCTGAATACTTTTGCACTCTCGATCTGCTCAATGAACGTTTCGATCTTGGTAATGCTTTGCCCTTCACTATAAAACCTCAGATCGCACAGGTCTCCTTCAATGATGAGTGTAGGGATGCCCAGTGAATCCTGCAAACGCTGGGGCATTCCAAAGCGTGAGTTGGAATTGTTGGCACAGGTTTTCGCTTCATGAAAGATCAGCCCGTCGATGTTAAAGTCGCGTATCAAACCGGCCAGAATCCGCTCTTTGGCAGGTTCGCTCCGGTTAATGAATATTTCGGTATAGGCTTTGGCTGATGATTCAAACGGATTTTTTTCATCGAAGGCATCGAACACCCAGCTGTTACAATAGGTGGATGCCACTATGGCTGCATTGTTTTGTAAGAACAATTCCGACAGGGGGCGTAGCTTACCCCATATCGGCATACCATCCCAGTAAATACGGCATTTTTCTTCTTCCAGAAACCCGATACCCTTGCTCACATTTTCCTGCAGTTCCTGCAACAGCCGGGCATAATAGTCCTTGGCAATCTGCGTTCCCCGAAGTACCACTATGGGCCCCATATGTATGGTTGAATCGAAAAAACTGATCGGGGCCGGCGAGGCTTTGGCGGTCCAGAGCACCTGCTTCCACAGGTCGGTTGCTTCTTTACTTAGCCTTAGCGTTTCTCTGAATTTATCGATATCAAATTTCTGCCCGCTTACTTTTTCACAAACGGGAATCATACTTTTAAATTGAGAAGCTACATCCTGTATGGCCTCATCGGTGACCTCGTCGAGATGACGGGGCGGGCAAATGCCAACTACCGGGCAGCCCATTTCGCGGCCGAAAAACTGAAACCAATCCTGCACCTCCCGGCATTGATTGGTATTGTATACAATGATATCGGGGCGAGGTGGTCCCTCCAGTCCGTAATGTTTGGTAAGCGGGGTCTCCTTCCGCAGGTATGAACCGATGTCGGCTGTGAGGTAGGAACAGATATCGTTGGAGTAGCCCAACCGTGCCGATTCAGGAATCATATCGCCGGCCGTGCGTGAAGTTCCCAGTAAGG
>JBGAVF010000036.1:0-16934 GCA_044228315.1 Bacteroidia bacterium
CATTCAGCGATTCATTAAAAGCGCAGAACGCATCAGAGGTTTTCAATGCTTTTACATTCTTCTTGTCGAGTGAGGCTTTCACTTTATCGGTTTTACTGAATACCGATTTGCTGATCATCTGTTTCAGTTTTAATTCAATGGCCGGCTCCGACATACCTTTAAAGTGAGCATCCACTGACTTCAGGTGTTGTCCTTCCGGAAACGCCAGTGCCATGCTGATCATGTGGGCCAGCAGAGGCAATTCCAGTTCCGCATTGTACTGAGCCAGAGCATTTTTAATATCATTGCTTGTTTTGCTGATGGCAGCGGTATCATTTACAGCATAAAGCTTTTTCAGATACACATAATCGCTGGAGGCATCCATGAGGTGCTGCACATTGTAGATCTGTTGCAACCACAAATTTTTCCAGGCTTTGGAGGTGAGTTCATTATAGGCGTCGTCGATATCGGCAAACAAGTGGCTGTATCCGGTTTGCATAGAGCTGTTGTTTTGCAGAATGTCGTGCATTCTCTTTTCTTCCTTTTGTTTCTGGGCCACCAGTCCGGTACGTTCCAGTCCCTGCAATTTACCCCGGTAATTTTTGGAGGTATTGGCCAGCCTCTTGATGCGTGAAGTATAGTGGGCTAAAGGCGCTGCTTGCTGTCGCCTCGCCGTTCCTGCATTTTGGCGATTCAAGCGCCTGTACAGGTCCACGATGAACGGCATCTGGTATTGTTGCTGATAGGCTACAAAGCGCGAAGGCACATGACGGAAGGTACGTCCGGGGAAGCCAAGGATGAATACAAAATCGTTTTCCTTAATGCCTTTTGCATTCATCAGGGATGGAACGGAACATTGTTTTTGTTGTACTCGGCAGGAGTGCCGTCGGGAGCCACATAGGCCCGCATAATGCAGAAGTCGTAGTTAAAATGGGGCCAAACCCACATCGGTTTCACCGCCACATTCACTAATGGCCAGGGGCGGATTGTATACAATACGAATATCCTTGATGGTTTTATACCGGAAAAGAATGTACGTACGGCCTGTGAACATTTCACTTACTTCATAATCGAGGGACTTGTTTTTACCCTGTTCGCTTTTAATGATGCTTTGAATATTGTTACGAATGGCATTGGTGCGGGCCACATCGTCGGCCATATCCGTGCCGGCGAGAACGGTAGCAGACACATCGGCATAGGAGTCGATGATCTTGGTGGTTAGGCCTGTTTTAATTTCCTTGTCGCGCGCATCGGCATAAAATCCATCGCGCAGGTAGTTGTGAATGCTGTCGCTGGCACTGCTCACACTGCTGAATCCGCAATGGTGATTGGTGATCACCAGGCCATCGTTGCTGATGAAAGAACCGGTGCACCCACCGATGCGCACAATGGCATCAACCAAACTTACCCCGTTGGGATTGTACACTTCCGAAACCGGTATTTTCAGTCCGGCTTTGGCCAGGTCAATACGTGAGATCTCATTATGGGAACATGCCTTCGTCGGCCGTGTGGGAGGGAAAGAATGCAAAAAGTGATGAGCAGGAGTATATATTTTTTCATGTGGAAACCGTACAAAAGGTGGTACGAAAATAGAATATACGGGTAAAAGGCAAAGGAAGTTTTTTTATTACCTTTGCCGCCCGGCGAAAAAGCCACGGCTCTGTAGTACAATGGATAGTATAGCTCCCTCCGAAGGAGTAGATTCAGGTTCGATTCCTGACAGAGCCACTTCCTCAAATTTTTCCTGCTGACGTAGTATTCTGAGACAAATGGGGTAGTTGTGGTTTAAACACCGATTTTCTTATTCAATGATCAGCAGTTTTTTCCAGCCCATCCAGAACGACTTCTCTTCAACATCCTGAAATTTCCGTTCGGCACACTCTTTTTTTAACCATGCTTTAAATTCATCAGTGAAGGGGGCACTCTTCTCATCGTCGGGGTTCGAGTAAAAAAAGTCGATGATGAATGTAGCCTTTGCACAAAAGGCTGCTTCCAGTACTGTGTGCTGTGAATGCGTGCAGGTAAACGTTCCGGGTGCACAAAATGCATCTGTGAACTTCATCGCATAAGCATATTGAAGTCCCTTCATTTCAGTAGCTACCTTTTTATACTCGGATGTATCATTGGATACGATGGATTTCAGGATTCTCCGTTTGTACGTATAGCTGAGGATGAACTCCCGGTTATTTTGGAAATTCTTTTTCTCCCATTCATTCGGGAACGACCCGGTATTCAACAACGCCTCAAGCCATTCCAGAGTGCTTTTTCCTGAAGTCAGTTTCCGGTCAAAATCATACGGGGTTTCCTTCACCACATATTCAATGATCTGATCGGCCTTCACCATGATGGCCGTTTGCACCAGATTTAATTCCTCGTGTGAACAATCTTCCGCACCGTTGTCGGGTGCAGATGCCAGACACAGTGTCTCATAAGCAGCCTCATGATAGAAGTTGCGAAGGCGAAGTATACTGTCTGAAGGATTGTTCTTAAGCAGGACCCATACGGCCTGCTGAAAGGCTTTTTTATCATTGCTGCAAATGGCGCTGCAAAGGGCTTTGGTGTCAGGTACTTTTATGGAGGTTGCCTGAGCCGGTGCTTTTGCCCATACGCACCAAAGGATAACCATTGATACCAGGAGCGATTTCATAGGGAGTTACATTAACGTGTAATTTGAATTTTCTGATGAAGCCTGCCTGTTCCTGTATTTACTTCCAGCAAATACATGCCATCAGCATATTCGCCCGCATCAAGCGATTGCGTGTTTTGATAGGGGTTCAGTGCTTTTGAAATGAGAAGTTTTCCGTTTACATCAAATAGTTGTACCCCGGCACCTGCTCCGATGTCTTCAACCTTAAAACGGATTACTCCATTGCAGGGATTTGGGTACACATTCAATACGCTTCCATGGGTTGTCGCATTCTTTGACTTGTTTAGCACACGAATGGCAGAGTACGAATAGTCTCCTGAATTATCAACCATCTTCAATCTGTAATAAACAATTATTTCTTCCGGCGTATTGAAGATATCTTTATCGGTATACAGGTATTGCATGAACTGATGGCTGTTGCCTGCTGCATTTACCTTTCCCGCTTCTGTCCAGTGGCTGGCATCCAATGAACGTTCAATGCTAAAGTATGCGCTGTTGTGTTCATTGGCCGTTGTCCACGTGAGGAGTACATCACCGGCTTTGCGTTTTGCATCAAATTGTGTGAGTGCTACTGGTAAAGGAGAATTGCTGCTACCCACCCCGTACGGTGTATTGGAAAAAGAAGTAAAGGCACTGTTGCTGCGGGTATACGGATTGGAACCGCCGGCCAGTCCACCGGAATTATTCTTTACCCAGGCCGAGCTGTTGTAATACGAAACAGCACAATTGGAGCGGGCGAATACGGCCCCTTCTGCACCAACGTTCCATTGTAGTTGCACAATGGCATTGCTGCCACCGGCAATACTTTCATTTATTACCCAGGTTTTATGTACTTCCTGATAGGGTGTAAGCACCACACCGGTGGCGGTACCTGCTCCGTTATAAGCGGTATATACACTGTCGAATACACGTACTGCAAAATCATCATTGGTGCCGGCGTTGGTGATTTGTGCCGGAGTATAATCGGTAGCCGAGGTTCCTACCGGAAAGCTACTGGTAGCCGAACCGGTCTGATTCAGAACCAGTGAACCGGTACCGTTGGTAATGATATAGGAAGAAGACGAGGCGCCGGTGAGTGCGGCGCCGGATGACAGCGTTAAGTTGTAGTTGCCGGTTTTTATAAAATTCCCGGCTCCGGTTAGATCAAGGGCAGCGTTTACCTGTGTGCCCGATAAGAGGGTAACGAATCCGGCGGTTTTATTCACTTTCAGTGTAGCGAACGGAGATGCACCGGAAGTTATGGTTTGCGTATAGCCATTATTGAATTCAACCGAGCCCGTACCGGAATAGGTGGCACTGTTAAGCCAGTTGCCGTTCAGGTTTATGCTTCCCTGATTGGTAAGGCTGGCACCGTTTTTATTTTCGAGACTTCCTTTAATGGTTAAAGCAGTGCCGTTACTGATGCTGATACCGGCAGCATTGCTCATCAGCAACTGGGCATGCGCAGTTGCCACAGAGGCTAAGAGTAATACAAAAAGAAAGTGCTTCATGAGTAGTGGCTGAAAAACAAAGTTAGTACTTTCTTTCACATGGAAAATCTTTGTTCACAAAGCGTTGTATATGAACGGCTAATACTTCAGGCAGTGAGTTAGTGAAGTCTGTCCGGTCCAATCAAATCCGTATTATCCATGTATTGGAAGATTTTTTTATTTCATTCACCCCATAAACTCATCAAGGATGGGTTCCGGCTCCGAGGAAGCAATTTTTTGCAGGCTGCGAAAAATGATTTGGATGTCAAGCATGAGTGAGGCGTTTTTCACATAGTACACATCATCATCGAAGCGCTGCTCCCAGGTGGTGCGGTTGCGGTGCATGGCCTGGGCATAACCGGTGAGTCCGGGTTTGATGTTCAAACGTAACTTCTGAATGCCATTATACCGTGCGTCGTATTCCGGCAGCAACGGCCGGGGACCAATGAAAACCATGCTTCCACCGGCAATGTGAAACAACTGGGGGAGTTCATCCAGTCCGGTTTTACGCATCCACCGACCCCATGCATTGATGCGTTGTTCCTCAGGTACTCCAATCTCGTCGTTCATGGTTTTGAATTTCAGCAGAGTGAATCGTTTCCCTCGCCATCCGCTGCGGTTTTGAGCAAACAGAATTTCACCCTGTGTGTAAAAGGTAAACAACGAAACCATAAGGAAGAGGGGACTCAACACCACGATGAGGAACACGGCTATGACCCGGTCGAATACATAACGGATGTGCAGGTAGCGGTTCATAGTATGAAAGCTAAAGATCGGCCGGTTTGCGTCGGTTGCCGCGTATATACAAAATCTGAAGCAGGGTCAGCACCACCAGGCCGTAGGCAATAAGCAAGGATATCTGCAATGTGGTCCATTCGTTCAGTGAAATGACCCAGATGGCCAAACCTGCCGAGACTATGGTGATGAGGCATAGCACCAGCATGACCATGCGTTCACTCAAACCGTTGTAGAACAAATGGTGGGTGATATGATCGCGCCCGCCGATACTGGGCGATTGCCCGCGCTTTAAGCGCCAGAAAAAAACGGTGCAGGTATCGGTAAGGGGTATAATGAAGAAGAGTGCCGGAACAAGAAACTGTTTTATCTGGATCACTGAGCCGCCTTCATAGCGGGCCCCCCACAAATACTGAATGCTGATGCCCGACAAAAAGACACCCAGAAACTGACTGCCTGTATCGCCCATGAATATTTTCGACGGATGCAGATTAAAATACAGAAAGGCAATAAGAACTGCCATCACGCCGAACAGTACGATTTTCATGAAATCGTCCTGATGACCGCTTACATTGAACAACAATATCACCATGGCAATGATCACCAGAGAAACGGAACCCGCTGCACCATCCATGTTGTCGAGCAGGTTCAGGCTGTTCATCATACCTACGATCCATAAGGTGGTGATAAAATAATTCAGCACCACAAAAGGTGTGGCCCAAATGGTGTACCCGCTCATGATGAGTATATTGGCACAAAGAAACTGACCGATCAGCTTCAGCGTAGGGTTGGTATTATAGGCATCATCGGCCAACCCGATCAAAAAGCCTACCGTCACCGCCAGGGTGAATCCGAGGGAATGCACATCGAGTCCGAATTTGCTGGTTACTGCACTGGTTAAATGGGAAGGATTTATCACCACATACCCGAAGATAGAAAGCAGAAATACGATATAAAAACTGATGCCACCGATACTGGGTTTGCTTGCTTTGCTCCAGCGCATATGGTCGTTCTCATCCATATCGCGTATGCCCAGATTGCTGGCAAACTTGTAGAATAGTGCGTTGAAAATAAATGAAAACAGGAGGGCAAACAGAAAAAACGTCAGAATAGTTGGCGTAGCATTATTCCACAAATAGTTCAACAGCATTTTCTTGTTTTGTTAATCAAAGCTTTACGGGAGCGCAAATTTAACAATTCAATATATATCTCTGGCTTCAGGGTCATTATTTTGGAAAGTAATACTGAAATCCTTGTTTCGAAATGCCTAGTCGTTTTTGCTGATATGGGTTTTACGCAGCTTACGGAACGTGCGTATGAGGGGGAAGGTGGTGATCAGTATAAACCCCACGATGATATAGATGGCATAGTCGGCAATTTTAGGAAAGCGGTTCCCGAAATAATACCCCAGTGAAATGAGGGTACCTACCCAAAGCACGGCACCTACTATATTATAAATAACAAATTTCTTCAGGTTCAGCCTCACGGCCCCGGCGAATACCGGTACAAAGGTTCGGATAACCGGCAGAAAGCGGCCCAGTATAAGGGCACTTGCCCCGTATTTATCGTAAAAGGTACGGGTACGCTCCAGGTACGACTTTTTAAAAAACCGGGAATCCTCCTTTTTAAAGAGCTTTTCACCCAGATAATGCCCGATGGCATACCCGGTGAAATTCCCGATGATGGCCGCAAGTATGGTACCCAGCAGGAGGGGTACAAACCCGATCTCCAGGTTTCCACTGCCGCAAATGGCACCGGCCAGAAACAGAAAGTAGTCGCCGGGAAGAAAAAAACCGATGAGAAGACCCGTTTCAGCGAAAATCACCAGCAGAATTACAGCAAAGCCCCCCGTATTAATGAGTGCCTGTGAGTCGGTGAGGGTATGCAGCCAGTCCAATGGAAGGGGTTGAATCGCCGGTAAATGTAGTATTTGCGGGGATTTGAACCAATTTTAAAGTATTCTTTGAATATTTGTGGAAAACTCCTATTTTTGCCCTCCGTTTTAGAAAAAAGAAGACACAACACAATGGCAAATCATAAATCCGCTATCAAACGTATCCGCAGCAGCGCTACCCGCCGTCTCCGTAACCGTTATCAGATGAAATCAACACGTACCGTTCTGAAAACGCTGCGTACCTCAAAAAGTAAAACTGAAGCCCAGCCCCTTTTTCTGAAGGCTTCCAGCATGCTCGATAAATTAGCAAAACGTGGTATCATTCATAAAAACAATGCTGCCAATAAAAAATCTAAGTTAGCTAAACACATAGCTAAATTAGCTTAATTTCAAGGTTAAGTTTTTCATGGTTAAAAGCCGGTAACATTGTTGCCGGCTTTTTTATTGCCCGTAGTTTTTAAAGCATCAAGTATTGGTGCTTTACCATTCTTCAACTATCAACCATGCAATGCCGGGGTGCTTTCCGGCCTGTGATCATTCGCCGCAACCCTCTTTTATTTTCCCGCATTGCTGCTTTCTATGTGGAATACAATAATTTGAAATGTAGTAACTTATGAAAATACTCCCCGTCAATCAGCAGATTCTTTTTTTTGGTGTCCTTCTTTTTTTATCTTGCATCACTACGAAATAACTTAATCTACTTAATCATAGAATGGCGCTAATGGAAAAAAGTCCCGGTTCATCTTCTTTATGGACCAAAGAATTTCTTCAGGATTCCCGTAAACGCAGGGATCCGCTTGCCGATGCCTTTGTGGCTGAGCTGGTAAAAACAAAAACCGAGAAGGAGCTCTTTATTGTGATGCAGGTGCTTCTGAATGAATTTGTTTGGATCGAAGACATACGGCTGGATGAGACTGCTACCAAATACCTGAACACAGCCTCCCGTTTGCCTGAATGGGCCGATAAGGCACTGATTAAAAAAGGGGAGGAGTTCTTTGCCCTGCACGGGTTCGAAATAAGCATGGTGCTGAATATGAAAGCGCTTCCGGCCACCTATTGCTGCTGGCGCGGTGCCGAGGTGGTATACGCCAGCGGACGCATGACCGACCACAGCGGCAACCTGAAACCGTTTACCCGCCGTCTCATGCAAACATCCAAGTTTGTACTGAATGTGCTTACGCCGGGTGGTATGAGCGGCGATGGCATCGGTATCCGATCTTCCGTAAAAGTACGCACCCTGCATGCCTTCATACGGTATTACCTGGAATGTAAAAACTGGGACGTGGCGCAATTCGGCCAGCCCATCAACCAGGAAGATTATGCCGGAACCATGCTGTCGTTCTCGGTATTTGTCATCGAAGGCATGGAGCGTTTGGGCATAAAAGTCTCCGACGAAGAAAAGGAGGCGTATTTCCATGTATGGCGTGTGGTGGCTCATGTGGTAGGCGTTGAAGAAGCCCTCATTGCAACGAATTATGCCGAAGGAGCCCTCCTCGGACATACAATTCTCGACGAACAAAAAGGTCCGAGCGAAGCCGGCAAGGCACTCACCGGGGCATGCCTCACGTTCCTTCAGGACCTCATCCCCTTCCGCGTCCTTAAATTCCTTCCGAACGAAATGATGTATTATTTGCTGGGAAAAGAACTCAGCGATATGGCCGGCATTCGCCGTTCACGCAATCCGGTGGTGATCATCGTTTTCTTTTTATTCCGTCAAATGCTGAAAGTGTTTGAGTGGCTGAAAGAAAATGTGGGCTTCGTGCGCCGCTGGGCCATTCGCAAAACCCCATCATTGCTGAATACTATTATCGTAAAATTTCTCGACGAAACCGGTAATCCGTTCACCCCTGAAATACTTCACGAAGAAGTTGAAACCATGAAAGAACACAAGCACTAATGGCGGATATAAAAAATGTTCTGCTGGGTGAAAACCCCGTTCATCTGGTGTATCTGAAGCGCCCGGAGCAAGGTGAAAAGCCGGTTATCATTAAGCGGCTCAATTCTCCGTTTCCGGGTGATGAGCAGGTGGCCCAGCTGAAGAATGAATACATCACCACCAAAAATCTGAATATCCCCGGGATGCGCAAAGCCATCCGTTTTAATGAAGGGGAGGGAAATTACCAGCTGGAGCTGGAATATGTGGATGGCATCAGCCTGGAACAACTGATTCAGGCACGCAACGAAAGCATTCCAACCCTGGTGACCATCATATCGAAGGTTTGCACCATTCTGGGACAGTTGCATCAGGCCGGGTGGATCCATGCCAGCCTTAAAACCACCAACATACTCGTAAACCCCGAAACACTGGCCCCCTGCATCATCGATGCCAGTTTAATGACACGTTTCAGCCTGAAGGCATCGAGCCGTATCAGCGCTGAAAAACTCCGCAGCATACTGCCGTATATATCACCGGAACAAACCGGCCGTACCAACCGTTCACTCGATCATCGTTCCGATCTGTATTCTCTGGGAGTTACGTTTTATGAGATCATCACCGGCAAAAAACCTTTCGAAGGCAACGACCCGCTGGAACTCATTTATTCCCATCTGGCCCGAATACCTGCGGCACCGCATGTGGTAAACCCGGCGGTCCCTCCCATCCTGTCGGCTATTATAATGAAGCTGCTGGCAAAAAATGCGGAAGACCGATACCAATCTGCCTATGGATTAAAATTCGACCTCGACCGTGTGCTTGAACACTGGCAGGAAAGCAGCACCCTTGATTTTTCACTCGGTGAAAAAGACTTCAGCGGAAAGCTTCAGATCCCGCAAAAACTATACGGACGGTCCGGGGCTATCGATACCCTCCTCGATAATCTGGAACTGACCATTACCGGAGGGCGTAAAGCCGTATTTATTTCCGGAGAAAGCGGAACGGGGAAATCGGCCATTGTGCAGGAAGTGCGCAAGCCCATCACCGAAAACAAAGGATTTTATATTCAGGGCAAATTCGATCAGTTTGCCCGCAACATTCCTTACTCGGCATGGATCGAGATCTTCCGTGATTTTGTGAACCAGCTTCTCACCGCCGAAGAAAAGGAAATACAGAAATGGAGAAATCTGTTGCTTCACGCACTGGGCAACAGCACCGGGGTACTTACCGACCTCATCCCCAACCTGAAGTACATAATACATGATATTCCTCCGGCAGAGGAACTGGGGGTTACGGAAACACAAAACCGCCTCAACGACCTCCTGAACCGTTTCTTTAAATCGATCGCCACCGAGGAACATCCCATTACCGTTTTTCTCGACGACCTGCAATGGGCCGATAATGCTTCCCTGAATTTATTAAAAACACTGCTCACCGATCCCGATAATAAGTATCTGCTGTTGCTGTGTGCCTACCGCAATGATGAACTGAAGGAATCGGATACGCTGGCCGTTAAAATTGATGAGATCGAGCACTCGGGACTTGAAACCGTGAAAATCGAACTGGGCAACCTGAGTTTTGAGAACATCCATGAACTCATCACCGATACGTTGCGTACCGATCCGGCTTCAACTTATGAACTGGCGGGTGGTGTATTCCAAAACACGGGAATCCGTATTTCACCGATCAGTTCATCTATACCCTGAGTGAAGAAAACCTGATCCGTTTTAACTGGGAACGCTCCATTGAGAGCCGTAAACCCGTGTGGGAATGGGAGCTTTCCGCCATTCATGCCAAGCTCATCAGCAACAATGTAGTGGAGCTGCTGGTAGGTCAGATCAGGGAGTTGCCGGTCACTGTGATCGAAACCTTGAAAAGTGCGGCCTGCATTGGAAACACCTTTAAGCTTAACACCCTTTCCACGGTGCGGAAACAGGATATTGGCGTGATTGCCGATCTGCTCGATGAAGCCATTAATGAAGGGTACGTTTTTTATAAGAATGTGAACCAGATCCATTGGGTACGTGAAGGGATGGATGTGGAATTTCAGTTCTCGCACGACCGTGTGCAACAGGCGCTGTATTCCCTCATTCCCGATGAAGAGAAGCAACAGACGCATTATGAAATAGGTAAGTTACTGTACGCTTCACTACAGCCGGCACAAGCGGAAGAACAGATCTTTCAACTGGTGTTTCACCTCAATTTCGGCATCGATATAATCACCGATGCGGCATCGAAACTGTGGCTGGCGCAACTGAATCTGAAAGCCGGAAAGGAAGCAAAGAAGATCATTGCGTATGAGTCGGCCTATGTATACTTATCCATTGCCTCGAAGCTGTGCGGGGAACAAATATGGAGAACCGAGCCGGACTTTGCATTGAAGCTGGGATCGGAATTACTCGACAGCACCTACCTCTCCAACCGTTTTGAAGAGGCGGAGAAGTATTTCATCGATCTCATTGAACATATCAACGACCCGGTGAAAAAAGCGGAAATGTATTACCGGAAGATGATACAATACCAGCACTTATCGAAGATCGATAATATTCTGGATACCGGACTGGAAGGGCTGGCCCTGCTGGGCATGGAATTCTCACCCCGTACCGGCCGCATGAAAGTGCTTTCCGAGCTGGTGAAAACCTCCCTCATGCTGAGAGGAAAAACTGATGAGGACCTCCTGAATATGCCGGAAGTAAGTGACCCGAAGATCCGTATTGCCATGTCGCTTATTTACAAAACCATGGTATTTGCTTATGACCGGAGCGAGAACCTGATGGCCATCCTGGGCATGAACTTACTGCAGCTTTCGGTTCAATACGGAAATTATAAAGATTCACTGGCCGGGTATTCCACATATGCAGGGATCCTATCGATTGCTTTCAATAATTACAAGCAGGCAGGACGCCTCAATAGTGTGGCCCTGAAAGTGGCCGACAAGGTAGCCGATAAACCGGCCCATGCCATGGCGTATTTCGGTGCCGGCATGACCACGTATACACCGTTCCGTCAGTCCTATTCATATTTCAAAAAATCGTTCGATACGGCCGTGGAAGGCGGTGCCCATACCGATGCGGCTCCTTCCACCATGTATTTTTATTTCCTCAGTTTCATTCAGGGAAAACGCCTGAGCGAGGTGCACCAGATCCTGCTCGATAACTTATACTTCACCGATCAGATCAAGACCGAGAATTTTCATCTCATACTGCTGGCCGGTGTAAATTGTGTGCATGAACTGAAAGAAGGACTGGAAACCCCGGCTACCGGTCTTCGTGGTAAAAAACTGGATGCACAGGAGCTGGAAGAGAAAATTCAGAATACCGAACACCGTTCCATCCGTATCTATGCCCGCATTTTTCAGATGTACAATCACATGACCTTCGGCCATTATGATAAAGCGCTGAAATGTGAAAAGGAGGTGATGGATGGATTGAACGTTACTCTGGGTACGGTCATAGGTCCGTATTTCCATTATTTACGGGGAATACTGTACAGCAGACTTTTGCAACAGCAGGGAATGGTAACCCGCAAAGAGGCACGCTCGGTAATTGCCGGCTCCCTGAAACGAATACACAAGTTCAATCTCACCTGCACCGATAACTTTCAGGTATGGGAGTGGATGCTGAAGGCGGAACTGGCCCGTATCGACCAGAAGAAGGAAGAAGCACAGGAAGCATACAACAACGCTATTGAAATAGCCCGCACTGCCAGCAATCTGACCGATGTGGCTTTGGGAAGTTTTCAATGCGCACTGTTCCATGAACAAAACGGAAATAAAAAGATCGCTGAATTTTACTACCAGGAATCGGTAAGCGGCTATAAAGCATGGGGTGCCGATGCGGTGGCTCACACCATCACAGCTACCCGGAAAGGGGTAACCGGAACTTCCCAAATGGTTGGTGCGGTTCCTTTAATGGATATTGACCAGGAAAGTCTTATCCGTTTATCGCAACTGATATCGAGTGAAATTGATTACCACCGTCTTATTAAAAAACTGATGACGGTGTTTGTGGAAAATGCCGGAGCTGAAAAAGCATTTCTTATAATGAACACCAACGGTGAGTGGTACATTGAAGCGGAACAACGAAAAAACGAAGAGGTGATCATGGAGCGGCATCTCTTGTTCGACCCGGCCGCACCCGAAGGCAGTAATCATGCGGTACCCATCAGTGTGTGCCAGTATGTGATACGCACCGGCGAAACCGTGATCATTGAGAATGCCACATCCGATGAACGGTTTTCAAAATCCACCTACATCAAAACCAACCATCCGAAGTCGATCATTTGCATGCCTTTAATAAAAAAAGGAGAGCTCACCGGATTGGTTTATCTCGAAAACAACCTTATGTCGGGCGCTTTCAAAACCGACCGCATTCAGTTGCTCAACTATATCTCTTCCCAGATCGCCGTTTCGGTTGATAACGCCAAGCTGTATTCGGATGTGAAAAACCTGAACCAGTCGTACGAGCGGTTTGTGCCCAAGGAGTTTCTTGAAATGCTGGGCAAGAAAAGCATTATGGATGTAAAGTTGGGCGATCAGGTGCAAATGAACATGACGGTATTGTTTGCCGATATACGCGACTTCACCGGCCGTTCGGAAAAGATGAGTCCGGCCGAAAACTTTCAGTTCATCAATGAGTACCTTAGCCGCATGGAGCCCATCATCCGCAAATACAACGGCTTTATCGACAAGTATGTGGGCGATGAGATCATGGCCCTGTTCCCTACCCATGCCGACGATGCCATACAATGCGGTATTGCCATGATCTATGAATTGCGTGTGTATGGTGAGGTGTTGAAACAACACAAGACCGAACCCATCGAGATCGGCATCGGACTGAACACCGGTGTGCTGATGCTGGGTACGGTGGGCGGGCAGGACCGTATGAACAGCACCGTTATTTCCGACGCGGTAAATCTGGCGTCGCGGGTGGAAAAGGATACCAAAGCCTCGGGCGCTCCGTTCATGATCACGAAAGAAACGTACGATGCCTTGCGCGACCCTTCGAACTATGCCGTGCGCAAACTGGGACGTAAAATGTACCGGGGTAAGTCGACATACACAGAGGTGTACGAGGTATTTGAAGGTGATGAACCATCGGTGATAAATCTGAAAAAAGAAACGAAGATCGATTTTGAGAAAGGCATTGCCCTGTATGATAACCAGGAAATGGAAGCAGCACTTACCCTCTTCTCCGGCATCCTGAAGAAAAACCCTGCCGACAAGGCGGCGGCCCTGTATGTGAACAGCATCATGCAATTTCTCAATTCAAGAGCCCCGGCCACCGAAACACAAAAAACAACAACGATTTAATACATACCATTCATGAACTGGGTTTACTATTTCAATACCGATAAATACACCGTGGCACAGCTGGTGATGTGCGCCACCGGGGGGGCCATGTGGGCCGTTCTGTACATCATCATGATCATCAACATACGCAAACACAAGTATGTAGAGATGCCGTTCTTTGTAGCTGCCGGAAATATTTGCTGGGAAGGATTGTGGGCCTATGTATTCTCCGACCGTATCGACCTGGGGCAAATGTATATTTACCTGTACCGGGCCTGGTTCATTTTCGATTGTTTCATCTTCTATCACGTCATTCAATACGGGTATAAGCAAACCACCAACCCCTACATCCGAAAAAATTATAAACTCATTTTACTGGGCCTCATTGCCATGTGGGGAAGTCTTATTTATTCGTTCGTGGTGTCGAACTACGACTATCCCCTGGGGGTGAATTCAGCATACATCCTGAATATATGTATCTCTATTTTATATCCGTTATTATATATGCGACAGTACCAGTCGGGCACCTTTCTGAAATCGGTGGCATGGCTGAAAATGCTGGGCAGCGGTATCATCACCATCGCCTTCTGGACCATGATACCGGCGGATTCCTATTTTGAACATATTGCCGGACCCATCGTGTTTATCGTGGATTGCTTTTACATCTGGATGATGTACACGTGGAAGAACCCGCAACTGGATCCGGCCTTTGACTCCTTGCAGGAAGACTGAGATAAAATGGAGGAAACCATGCCCATGAAAAATTTATTTTTTCCCAATTGACACTTTTCTTCTACCTTTGGTTTGTAACAAGACAGTGAAATAAAAAAACTAATGTCGAATAAAGAAATAGAACTTATTCTGAGCAGGCAGTTTGCCGACTGCCTTTCCATGGCGGTGTTTTTGGTAGACCCTGCCGGTAACCTGTTGTTTTACAATGAGCCGGCCGAACAAATTCTCGGCCTTCATTATGAGGAGACCGGATTTTTACCGGTTGAAAAGTGGTCCACATTATTTAAGCCGGAAGACAAGGACGGCAGGTTGCTTGATGCGGGTGAATTGCCCCTGGTACAAACCCTTACTACCCGCGAGCCGGCCCATGGAAGTTTCTGGATTCACAGTTTAAAAGGAGAGCATTATGAAATATCGGTTACCTCCTTCCCTGTAATGGGCCGTCCCGATCGTTTTCTGGGTGCCATAGCCATATTCTGGAAGAAGAAATGAAAATCACCGTATGGGGCTGCCGTGGCTCCCTTCCCGCTCCGAGTCCCGACCACAATGAGTTCGGAGGCAACACCTCCTGTGTGCAGGTAGAACATGAAGGTACCTGTATCATTCTCGACGGAGGGTCGGGCATACAAAGGCTGGGTGCCTCATTACCACGTACCATCACCAAACTCGATATTTTACTTACGCATCTGCATATTGATCATATTGTAGGGCTTGGTTTTTTTCTTCCCTTTTTCAATCCGGATATCGACATCACCATCTGGGGTCCCATGAGTTCCGGCGATTCATTGGAAACCAAACTGCGACGTTACTTTTCTCCCCCGGTGTTTCCGGTACGTTTGCAGGACCTTCCCAGCAAGCCGGTGATCAAAGAGATCAGCCAGCATACCTTCAGCATCGGCTCGCTTACCATCACGTCCGAGTTTGTATGCCATCCCGGCCCCACGCTGGGGTACCGCATCGAGTCGGAGCGATCCATATTCACCTATATGCCCGACCATGAGCCGGCACTGGGTTCTATTGCATTTGCCACCAATGCCGAATGGACCAGCGGCTACTCTCTGGCCGAGAATGCCGACCTGTTGCTGCACGATGCCCAGTACCGTAATGAGGAATACAAGAAACGTATTGGCTGGGGGCATTGCTCTATGGAAGATGCCCTGAAATTTGCCTCCCTGGCGAACGTAAAAAAAATGCTGCTCTTTCATCACGACCCCTCGCATACCGATGATCAACTGAATCAGTTGTTTATCGAGTCGACCCAGGGCCGCAGCTTCCCGTTCGAGGTAGACATGTGTGCCGAAGGATTCTCCTGTGAGTTGCCGTGAAAAAAAACGACCTTCAAAGCAACACCTCTTTTTCGATCCAATTTTTCTAGTTCCCCGGAGTTCATTTTCAGGATTCTATCTTACGATAAGAGCGGGTTATGTATGGTTTAAAGTATAGTAAAGGTTATGTCACTCTGAGTCCGCCTCTGGAGGATCGAAGAGTGGCCTACTGATTCCTAATCAAGATCAGGCCTGTCAACCCTTCGATCCGCCTCAGGCGGATCAACATTATGTCACGGCGAGCGTAGCCGAGGCGTGGCCTGCTGATTCTATTGTCATTAAAATAATAAAACGTTCGCCCGTTATAGAACAATTTGCCGTCTAGGACAGGTCTTGACCTGTCCCTACGCTTCGGTTGTAATAAAACATTCTTCTATGATTATACATTCACGTCATGGGCGGGTCCCGACCCGCCCCTACATTTTCGCTTTACTTTTTACTCTTCACTTTTCACTCAACGAAATGTCTCAATACATCAAAAATTAAATAAAATCAAAGTATGAAGTATCAACTTGAGTTCAAAGAACAAAGTACCATTTACCATCTACACCCCGACATCTTCGGGGTACTTTTTACCATTTACCATCTACTTTTTTCAAAAAGTGGAACTATAGCTTTTCAAAATCCGACTTTTTTCAAATTTTATTTCGGCGCAAATGCAGTCTGGCACTAAACTCTGCATTACAAAGTGGAACTATAGCTTTTACCCCCCTTGACAGCAATATATTTTTTATTATATGTTTGCCCCTGTATTCATTCCTGCAACTAATAAAACCGGCAATGATGAAAACAACCGATAAAAACCGGCCCCTGCCGTTTCAAAATCCCGGCACGGCGCACACAAAAACCTCGCTGCAGCGAAGCAACCCCATGTACTTCCCTGCCCGGCCACCGATGCCCGGCACACAGGGCTCGCTGACCGGTACCGAATCGTACCTGACACCGGCAAACCCCGGACGGCTCCGCACACGATGCGCGCTGGCGCAAACA
>JBGAVF010000037.1:0-16604 GCA_044228315.1 Bacteroidia bacterium
ACAGCTTTGGTGATGATATTAATCTTCGAATCGATACACTCACCATTGATATTGACCATATCAACGGAAATGACTGGCAACGAACACTCCGTCAAAAACTTCTTGCGTCTGTTCAGGAAGAGCTGAAGGCAGAATTGTCGCGAACTCCGGTGCGTACCTCCGATAAAGCAACGATTCCACGGTCTGCCCACACGGCCAACCTGCATGAACAGGCAAGGTATTTCTTTAAAAGAGGCTTATTGCCCTGGTTTGTGGCAGGCAATGCATCATCGGGGTGGATAACAAGATGGGAATCAGAGCTTCTGGAACATCCGGAGGAATTTATTCTAACCTACGGGCCTGTTTTTGCTGGTGACACAAACGCACTTATCCGGTTTGTATACTCCGTGAGTGATGCCTTTCATCAAAAATTAATTGCATTTCTGAGATCGGAAGTATGGTCCGGTATCATTTTTAAATACATTGCACTCACAGGAGATAAAATCCAGACACTGCGTAATTTTTATCTGAGACAGCTCAATGAACCACAGCAGTCTGGTAACAGAAATTCAAGTGTAGCAAGCAGGTTAGTGATCGAAACCATGGAAACACTGAAACAGGCGTTTGATGTACCCGAGGAAGAAATCGTGGAGATCCTCGATACGTTCATACAATCCGATGTCTCCGATTCTTCGGAAGCGGTGGATAATAATACAGAGCAGATTCCTGAAAATACGGTTACGGTTGTAAGCGTTGAAGATCAACAGGCAGAGATCCCCGGTGAATTATATGTAACCAATGCCGGTCTGGTATTATTACATCCGTTTTTATCGGTGTTGTTCAGCCATACAAAACTTACAGAAGATAATGGGTGGCTGAGTAAGGAATCACAAATGACAGGAGTACTGCTTACACAGTATCTGGTATACGGCAGCTGCAACAGTGAAGAACATGAACTGGTGCTGAATAAAGTATTGTGTGGTATGGAGATCAGTGAGCCGGTAAATGTGCAACTTCAACTTCCTCAATCACTGAAAGACGAAGCGGATAACATGCTTCAGCAAGCCATCGCACACTGGAATGCTCCCGGCTCTCTCTCGCTGACCTCACTCCGTGAGTCGTTTCTGCAACGCGAAGGGAAACTAACCCTGGAGCCGGAAGCCATGCATCTGAAGGTGGACCGTAAAGGATGGGATGTACTGCTGAGCACCCTTCCGTGGTCGTTCAGTATTGTGAAAGGGGCAGTAATGAAAACAATAGTATACGTGGAATGGTAAAATTTTGGGCATGCTTATGTATCAGAACAAAGAATACAAATCCGCTACCGTAACGCATCGTTCCCTGCATTCGCAGGTGCAAAAAAAAGAGCAGGATTCTTTTTTTAAGCCGGTGATTCAGGCGAAACTGAAGGTGGAGACCTCACATGATGCCTTCGAAAGTGAAGCAGATGCCATTGCTGAACGCATCGTTTCCATGCCTGCAACCCAGGCAGTAAAAAATGAGAAACCGGTGGCCGTGCAACGCAAATGTGCTGATTGTAAAGAGGAGGAGAAAAAAGTGCAGCGAAAGCCGGCAGATGAGAAGAAGGATGCCGTGAAGACGGAAACGGTAAAAAATGAAGCCCCCGCTGTGG
Organism: Bacteroidia bacterium; assembly: GCA_044228315.1. GTDB lineage: Bacteria > Bacteroidota > Bacteroidia > UKL13-3 > UKL13-3 > CAINMV01. The sequence goes on from JBGAVF010000037.1 coordinate 1,613, forward strand.
TGAAGGAGGTATTGAAATCGGAAGGCAAACCCCTTGACAAAGAAGTCCGTAATTTTATGGAGCCCCGTTTCGGTGCCGATTTCAGTCAGGTGAAAATTCATACAGATACCAAAGCAAATAAGTCGGCTGAAGTGATCAATGCTAAAGCATTCACTGTGGGAAAAAATATTGTGTTCGGGGCCGGACAATACCAGCCGAATACAACCAGGGGCAAGAAACTAATTGCACATGAGCTCGTGCATGTATTGCAACAAGGCAAAGGCAAGGTGCGGAAAAAGGTGCAACGTCAGGCCATTACAGGTGCAAACCAGCCCGTGCAGGCCCGTGCACACGCAAAAGCATTTGATGCGGTGCGTAAAATGGCTGAATATGCCGTATCGGAGCACATCCTGTTCGATTTCTGGGCGGGAGATTGCCGAGATAACAACAAGGATAATGTGGTTGATACCGACCGAAGGGAACATGTGGAAGATGGCATTCACTATTCGGGAACGTATCCGGGTTTCAAAACCATTGCCGGTGTTACGTGCTTTGGTGGCTGGGGCGGTTCGGTAGTGACCCGCGATTTTGAAACATCCGTTCCGGTGAAATACCGTGTGTGTGCCGACATGGTTTCACGGGCCTTCAATGAAGCAGGAACTGGCATGCCCAATCTTAGAAGTGTGAGCCGTATTGTCGACTTCTTACGGCATAGTCCGCATTTTCAATTCTGGCATTATAACAATTTCAGAGGTAACCTGCTTCCGGGCGATCTGTTCTTTAGCCTGGGCGGAGGGCACGGGCATATTGCGATTGTCATTGCCGAGGGAAGTGTGAATGATGAAATCCGGATCATTCACCTGCCCGGCTCAAGCCAGCTCATCGCCCAGGGCCGGTACGACCCATCGCACCTGAATGATATTCGCATCGATACCTGGTGGAGTCAACGCCCGAGGTATGGCATAGCCCGGTATATCGGATAACATAGAATGAAAACGTTCGCAGCGCATAGCCACAAGCCACTGCCGGTGTCAAAGCCGAAACTTTCTTTTAAAAAGAAGGATGCAGCATCGCATGCGTCTGTACCAAAGGAAACTTTTTTTTCTTCCTCCAAAATCCAACCCAAAGCAGTAAAAGTTTCACCCTTTTTCACGCCGCTTCCAATTGTTCAGCCGAAAGAAAACAGGGCAGCCACAATGCCTTTGATTCAACGGGTATCTGCTGCGCCTAATGATCTTATTCAACGCACGGTTTCTTCGGCATACCAGGACAAAGTGATTGAAAAAGCGAAGACGAAACTCGGGAAAATTGAAGCAAAAAAGTATGAATCGGGTGGAGGTGGTAAACAAAAACGCAAAGGGTACCAGGACCTTATCGAGATCTTTCATAAATCAGCACCGGGCATCTGGAGCGATAATCAGATCACATACGATAATACCGTGGGAACAAAGAGCATCCCGCACTGGTGTGGCATTTTTGCACTCTGGGCCTCGAAGGAGGCCGGTGCTAATGTCGGTACGTGGTCGATCGGGAAAAGCATCCCGACGATCTCCGGATTTAAAGGCGTGGCAAAAGAAGGAGCCCGTAAAGGAGATGTGGGTATTCTGTTCAATCATAACCATCATTTTCTGGTGCAGGAAGTGCAGGGCGATAAACTGAAAACCATTGACGGCAACAGCGGCAACTTCAGTGAAGTAAAAGAGAATACGCGTCCGTTTAAAATGGGTGGTAAGGCCGATGCGAAAGATACCACGCTGATTGCAGGTTTTTTCCGGCCGGAATCGGCACAGGCCAAACTCACCGTTGGCAAGCCGTTCGATGTGTACGAAATGGAAGCCGACCGTGTGGCCGATGCCGTAATCAGAAAAGAACAGCAACTACCTGCACAGGCAGCACCGGAAAAGAAAGTACAACGTAAATGTGATGCTTGTGCCGATGATAAAAAATTACAATTAAAAAGAGGAAACACATCGCCCCCACCGGCGTATAAAACCCCGGTTACCCGTATTCAGCGCCAACCCGACGGGCCCTCAAAGGACACGGCCCGTAAGGAGATACAACAGGCACTGGAGCAAAATAAGACAAGAGGCAGCCCGCTTCCGGAAGGTACCCGTATGTTTATGGAGAAGCATATAGGTGCCGACTTCAGCAATATCCGAATCCATACCGGAAAAGAAGCCGCTCAGCTATCCGGCCAGCTCAATGCACAGGCATTTACTTACGGCCATCAGATCTATTTTAACGAAAGCAAATTCAATCCTGCTACTTCCGAAGGAAAGCATTTACTCGCCCATGAACTAACCCATACAATACAGCAGGGAGCCGCGCCTGTGGTGCAACGAAAGGAAATTACGCCCTATGCAGCGCATGCGCCCCCGGCGCTTCAGAAGGCCGGCAACGAAGGGGAAGGCATGCTTGAATCAGCCGCATGGGAACTGCTGGGTACTTTCCTCCCTGCCACCATACTTCAGATCTTCCGCGACATCCGTCACAAGGGCATCTTTGAATACATCAAAGAGAAAATTTCGGATGCCGCCTCTTCCGTATTTAAAGTACTAAAAATTGATCCGCAATTGCTCCTTAAAGCCAAGGAAGTATTTGCGGTTCTCGCACCTTTAGCCCTTGAGATCATCAATGGCCTGCGGCAAAACAATTGCAAACCGCTCTTTGCCGCCCTTAAAAAACTTAAAGATTTTCTGAATAAAATTATCGGGGACGTTTGGGATTCCATCTCGAAAAAACTCGATCCGGTCGTAAAATTTTTCAACGACATATGGGAAACCTATGCAGCTCCGTTCATCGATAAAGTAAAAGGGGCATTGGCCGATATCTGGAACGAAATAAAATCGATCGCATCGGAAGCATGGAATCTCTTCAAACGTCATGTACAAAATCAGATCGGGCTCATCACGAAAGCCTGGGATTACCTGAAAGGCTGGCTGGGCATTGGCAGTAGCACCGATACTTCCCAGGAAAAAGGATTCATCGACTGGATCAAAGAAAAGGCCTTGGGTGTATGGAACAGTGTAAAGGAACTATTGAAACCGGTAATTGAGCCGGCGAAGAAACTCATCAGTACCATCAACGCCCTCATGCCATGGAGTTTCATCAATGCATTAAAGGAAAAGGTACAGAAGTTTCTGGCCGATATGGGCAAAATGGCCGGCACCATGGAAGACGACGAGAATGGGGTGGCCAACCAGCAAGCTACGTTACGTTCGGTTATACTGCCGGCCATTAAACAGTCGGTGGTAAAAGTAAAGGATGGAATTCTGGATGCCGGCAAGTGGGTGAATGATAAAATAAGTGCAGTGACTACCAGTGTTCAGAATATGATCACTTCTGTTGCCTCCGTTTCATTCCTGAGTGGCATAAAATCCTATATCACACCGGTGCAGGAAAAAATTACAGAGCTGGCCGATTGGGGCAAAGAGAAAGTGCATGCTGTTTTCGATAAGATCGGCAATGGCGTTTTACTCATTAATAAGTTCATTGAACCGGTATTTAATACACTGGAAAAACTGGTATCCCTGGCTGGCAACCTCATGGCCAAACTCCCCGATCTGGTGATGGGACCCATGTGGTGGATTTTGCCTGCATGCATTAAAGACCCGATCAAAGACTGGATCATCAATAAGATACTGAAGAATATTCCGATCTTCAGTACGTTGCTTGAAATTCCGGAAATATGGCCGAAGGTGAAACAACGGGCCCTGTCGATTCTGAAAGCAGTGTTTGCCGATGGTAACCTTAAAAAGGCAGCCTGGCTCTTCTTCAGCGGCATTCTGCAGATCTTTAACATTCCACCTACACTCGTTACCGGAATACTGAAGAAGGCAGCGGCTGTTTTCGGCGATATTATTAAAGACCCGATCAACTTCCTGAGAAACCTGGTGCTTGCCGTAAAAGATGGTTTCATGGGCTTCTTCTCCAATATCGGCACGCATCTAATTAACGGGTTCAAGGGATGGCTGTTCAGTGCGGTGACCAGTGCCGGCGTGAAACTACCGGCTACGTGGGACTTCCAGGGTATCATCGGTTTCATCATGGATCTCTTCAACCTGAATATGGAACGCATCCTGCAACGCATGGAGAAACATCCGAAAATCGGTAAGAAGGTGGTGGATAAAATACGGAGCGCGGTGCATCTTTTTGAAAAGGCGTTACCCTGGATAAAAAACCTAATAGAGAAAGGGCCAAAAGGTATGTGGGAGGAATTTAAAGAGAAGATGAAGAGTTTTGATTTTATCGGATTCGTAATTGAAAAAGCCATTGCCTGGATCACCCAGAAGATCATAGCCAAAGCCACCCAGTGGCTCATAAGCCTTTGCGATGTGTCAGGCATCACACCGATCATCAATACCATTATTCTGATCTACGACGCCATTCAGGCCTTCTTCCGGTATCTGAAGCAAATGCTTGAGGTGGTGGATCGGGTACTCGACGGACTGGGTGGTATTGTGAAAGGTGCGATCGCACAAGCGGCCGGATTTGTGGAAGATGCCCTCGATAAGATCCTTCCTATTGCTATAGGCTTTGCCGCCAGCATTGCCGGACTCGGAAATATTTCAGAGAAGATAAAAGAGATTCTGGAAGCCGTTAACAAGAAAATTGATGAAGCCATTGATGCTATTATAAACGGTGCGGTGAATGCCATTGAAAAAATTTGGCAGGCCATCCTCTCGGGTGTCGACAAAGCAAAAGATATGGTACGAAAAGGAATAGATGCGCTCTTTGCCTGGTGGGAGAAGAAGGCACCGTTTAAAGACAAGGACAATAAACCACACAATATTTTCTTTGAAGGCGAAGGCGACAGCGCACAACTGATGGTTGCCAGTAAAAAGGAAGATTATGAAACATTCCTGAGCCATGTAAAAGTGGATGCAACCAAGCCGGAGCAGGTGGCCGCACTGGCAGAAGCAAAGAAATGGGCAAAGAAACTTCAGGATATGATCCGTAAACGGGAACGTTCGGAAAGTATTAAAGTTGATAATGTGAAAGTGAAGGACTGGAGTACTGAATTCACCAATGCCATGGCGCAACTGGCACAGGCCACATCAATAATTATTATCGATACCGGCTCTGCGTTGCCGGTCTCTACAATGCCGGTATTCGGAGGTGTCAATTCATTCGGCTTTGCCAAGTCCATGCGCGTAGAAGTACTCACCAAACTGCATCCTGAAGGAAGTCCGGTGAATGCCGAAGATCCGGGTATGGGCAACCTGCTGAAACGAAAGGAAATAACACGCAGCTATTACATTGCCGGTCATTTGCTCAATAATAATCTGGGCGGTCCGGGCAGCACCTGGAGTAACCTTACGCCAATCCCACAGAAAGCAAATCAAACCCATGAACAGGAGGTGGAAAGTAAGGTGAAAAAAGCGGTGAATACCGATGGGCTGGTGATGTTCTACAGCGTGGATGTTACGTACGGCCGCACACTGAATTCACAATTGCTCAGCGATATTGCTGATCCGGTGAAAAATCCGGCCGACGCCGGCAAACCCGATGTCATCAAAGCAAAACAAATGGTGGTGCAGGCAGAAGTGGGTGTGCCGCTGGGGCTCAACTGTATTGCCTACGAACTGGAAAACGATGGTAAAACACCGAAGAAGAAAACACCGGGAGGTCCAAACCCGATCGAGATATCGCAAACCATACCGGTTTCCATTGCTGAAAAATCGCCTTCTGACTATGTTGTAAAACCATGATATGAAAACAAATGATAACTACCTGTCGCATGTAATGGAAATGCATGCACAATTACTCCGGCAACCATTCATTGATGTGCTTGCCTTTCAGGCCGGTCCCGGACTGCATGCCGATGCTATTGCCGCCCTGGAACGTACGTATGATTTTGCACTTCCCGAAGAGCTGAAGATATGGTACAGTCAGATCAATGGGTTGCAGTTGAAATGGAGAGCCAACAAGCATTTTGAAAGTACACAGCACAATGGATTTTTGTTGTATGCCGAAGACGTAAAAGGAAGTATACTCATCCAGCCCTTGCATGAATTACTGGGCCGCAGTACCTCACAGCATTTTTTATTTTCAGATTCGGATGCGTCATTTCAAAACAGTTTCTGGTTCACAGGGGAGGCGTTTACTTATAAAAGTTTCGGGCGAAACCTCTACCCGCTGGATATGTTCAGCGAGGATTGCTGCATGGCGATCAATGCCAATCACCGGAGTGAACAGGCGGAAATAATTCTGCTCAGCGATTATTACGCATCATGGAATGCATCACGGTGCAGCACTTTTGAGGAATATATCAATTGCATACTGCAGGTTTACGGGTATGAGGATGCCCGGTATGCCCTGTATAATGACCCCGAAAACAGCGTACGTAAAAAACCCGATTTTGATATTTACTTGAAGAATTTTTTCTTAACATTGAAGTGAGAATTGAGAAACAATACAATGAAACTGAATATTGAAGAAATTGCTGAAAAGTTCACACAGATCATTCTGAATCACAGAGACGGAACATCCCAAGATTTAGATCTGCCCGAGATCCGCTTTCCGCTCCCGTACGATCTCAGTGATGAGGAAAACCTCATTATTCTCCTCGCGTACCTGCCCCATACAGCCCCTTCTTTTTTCGATGAGTTAATGGCACGTGTACTACCCGAAGGCGGCGATTTCATCGAGTTTGGTGGAAGCCGCGGACATCAGTTCCGGGGATTCCTGCCTACCGTTGACTCGGCGCTTTATTTGCTTGCTGGCAGGGATACGGAAAAGAGAAATGGATACATTTCGCTGTTCGATAATGATGCTCCGCTTATGCAGGTGATCTCGGTAGAAGAAGTGCGCATGGGTGAACCTAAAACAAGTGGCCGGCTCATCATGCATTCCGATATGGTGTACTTGCTGCAAACTGGGGAACAAACACGACCTCAGTTCAGCCCCGATTTTCCGGCAAAAATTTTGCGAACTGCCATGGATTGGTCCGACCTGGTGATTCATCCATCCACCGCCGACCAGATCAATGATATCCGGTTGTGGATGAATTTCAGCACTACCCTTCTGGAGGATCATGTGTTGCGAAAAAAAATAAAACCCGGATACAGGGCCTTGTTTTATGGTCCGCCGGGTACCGGTAAAACACTTACTGCATCCTTGCTGGGTAAAAACTTTGGAAAGGATGTGTACCGTATCGATTTGTCGCTCATTGTGTCGAAATACATCGGTGAAACGGAAAAGAATCTGGAAAAAATATTCATGAGGGCAGAGCATAAAAACTGGATCCTTTTTTTCGACGAAGCAGATGCCCTTTTTGGCAAACGAAGCGGAGTGCAGTCATCGCACGACAAATATGCCAATCAGGAAGTGAGTTATCTGCTGCAGCGTATTGAGGATTTTTCGGGTCTCATCATACTGGCATCCAACTTCAAAAACAATATCGATCCGGCTTTTATCCGCCGTTTTAATAATATTGTTCACTTCCCTATGCCCGATGCCAACGACCGGCTTGAATTATGGAAAAAAGCCATGCCCGGCAATGTGCCTTTCGGCGAGAGTGTTGATTTGAAATTCCTGGCGGATAAATACGAGTTAACGGGGGCGGCCATCCTTAATGTAGTGCAATATGCAACACTCAAAGCAATTGCTTCCCGTGAGATGGAGATCAACTTTCAGCACCTTAAAGAGGGCATCCGAAAAGAGATGCAGAAAGAAGATAAGTTCATGGGAGAATGAGGCATTAGCATCGACTGAATTGATCGGACTTGTTTTCGTTAACAGGTCGGATCCACTTCAATGTCGTACTGAAAAAGAAGCCCGGGTAGTCCCGACAAAGGGAAGACGGCTTTTTTAATTAATTCGGTTCCGTTCCGGATTTATTGTGAAATGAAAGGAAGTGCGGAAGTCGGTTTGGAAAAGAAGTGTATTCTCGAAAACGGCCTGGCTGAGATCACACCGTTCAAATACCACTTCTGTAAGATCGCATCCGGTAAAGTCCGCCTCATGTAATTGACTGTTAAGGAAACGGGTCTTTTTTAATTTGCGTTTGTGAAAGGAGGCATGCGTGAGGTTGCATCCTTCAAAATGCACAATAAGACCGAATGCATTACAGCTGTCAAAAGAAAGCCCCAGCAGTTTACAGTTTTTAAAAGTTACATCTCTGAAAACTGTTTCAACCAACTTTGTCATACTCAGGTTACAGTCCGAGAAAGTACAGGAATAAAATCTGGAATGGGAGAGGTCGGTTTCTGAAAAATCACACGATTCGAACGTACAACGTTCATACTCCCCTGTAGGAAACTCAGATCGCGTAAAATCCTGACGCTGAAAATGCTTGTCTTCTTCGTAGCAAGGTTCCATGAACAAGGGTTGCTGTTAGTACGGTTGTAAAAGTAGTGCAAGCGGTGGAATTATAGCCATGAAAAATGAACCACTAACCAATGAATAGGGATGCTAGGCAATTAATGAACCTGAAAGTATTCCCTGTACCAGGCGGTTTCATGATGGTCGGTAGCATGGGTATTGATCACGTAGGATGGGTTAAGCTTTGAATACAGGATTTCCAGAGATGCAAAGTCACGCTGACTTATTACATTGAAACCGTTACGGATAAGGTTTGCAGCCGCAACCCCGGTGCCTATCTGATATGCTTTGTTTTCATTAAAGCGGTTGCCGCTGTAAATCACCTGGCTGCCGCAGGCCGCACTGATATCCATCATCACCGCAATTTCAACGGCTTCATGATGTGCAATTTCAAGCATTTTTTCGGATGCTTTTATCATGCCTTCCGACCAGTCGGTTCCATCATCAGCCAGCACTTTCGCTTTGCCGTTAAGCACATCCATCCCGTTGCCTCCGTGTATATCACACATCTGACGGGGGACGCCAAAGGAAAACTCTTCCGGACAAAACGTTATTATTTTAGCCGTTTCAAATCTCAATAGTTGTAAAGCGCTCGGGTATTCCCCGTTGGCAGTTCCATCGTAACCGCAGGTGATACCGCTTAAGCAGGCACTCATTAAAATCCGCAGCGGCGCATCTTTTGTGGGCACGCGCAAATTTTTTAAATTTTCCCGGTCCGTCATAATAGCTTTTGATTTTGCTTTAAAGGTATGCTATGATGCGCAATAAGATCACAGACTTTTTTATTTCAAAGCAGGGACGCTACATATTTTTAAAAATAGGTTGAAATACCAATTATCACTCCGCCAGTAGTTGCAGGTGGGTTGCCGGCAATATCCCTTTGCTGTTGAAAACGGTAATTGATGCGGAATACCGTTTGTGGCGTGGGACGAAAGGAAACGGCAGGCATGAGGCTCCACAGGTCTTCTGCTTTGGCATGGCTGCTTCCTTTGAAGTTCCCGATGTTCCAGTCTACGTATTCACCACGGAGTGCCACATTCAGCGTGGCGTGTTCCCAGCCAAAGATGTTTTTCTTCAGCACCGGTTGCACAAAATCAATAAAACCGCCTTGCTGCCGGGTACCGAATTGCTCAAAATATCCGGCAGGAACCTGCACAAATACCCAGGCAAATTCACTGATGATGGTGGTGTTGATTTTGGGCAGGGTGGTGTTAAAGTCAACAGCAATAACATCTGCCCGGCGTTTCTCATCGGTTTTAATTCCGTCTTTTTTCCATTGGTTATAATACCCGCCCATATACGACAGTCCCAGTTCTCCAATTTTGTTATGCCGTATAGATACCTTTCCTGTTACTAACGGGGTTCCGCTGCTGCTGGTTACATAACGTGCTGCATTCTCTTTTGCATGCGGAAGATAGGTCTTATTCAGGTCGTTGTCTATGATGCTGTTGTCGAGTCCGTTGGTGAGGTAAACTTCATAACCGAAATACCAGTTCCTGGAATAATGTTTCCCGTAAAGTCCGAACCCTGAATTACTAAAAGTGGCAGGCAACATCTGCGTTGCCGATACCGGCTTATCGGTAAACTCCCACTTCGGTCCGTCGTGATTCTGATTGAAGGCGCCGATCGGGTTAAGAATGATGCCGCTGCGCAGGTTCAGCATCGGGTGTATTTCAATATCGAGCGCCGCGTATTCGATCGCAATTTCCATGGGCTTCCCTTCCAGTTGTTCATCTTTGTCATTTTCAAACTCGATCTCAGATAAGAATTTCACCCGTTTTGAAATGCTGGAGGCAAGAAATAAACTAAACCGCCGGAACTGAAACTCATGCCCGTCAGAGATTCCGTCGGTACTCAAATGCTGATAATTCATCTCAACATATCCTCCCAAGGAAACGGGAATCTTGTTCATTTTTAAAAACGGGCGGTTATACACAGCATCCATATTCATACCGGCAAGTGTTGTGTCCTTATCCTGTCGTTTCAATAGCGTGCTGTCGATCTGCGCCATCAAGGCATTGAGCGTAAGGGTAATACATGCTAGCAGCAAAATGATCTTTTTCATAATATGCGTAATCTATACTGTGGGTGTAATGTAAGTGGGAGTTATCTTTAAAGCGATTGAAGGAATTTAATGAGTACTTTTTTATCAGGATCCGGCAGGCCGGAATACCGGTTCTTGCTTGCTTCCGATTCGCCTCCATGCAACAGAATGGCTTCTTCAATACTGTGGGCTCTTCCATCGTGCATCAGGAAGAGATTTCCACCCTGTGCATCGCCGGCCAGTCCAAGTCCCCATAAAGGCGTGGTTCTCCATTCGGATGTTTTCGCATTTCCTTCGGTGTATCCGTCGTCAAGGGCAGGTCCCATATCATGCACCAGCAAATCAGTAAACGGATGAAATGCTTTATTGGAAAGAGGCTCAATATAGGAGAATCCGGTTTTAAGAGTTTGCTTATGGCACACCTCACAGCCGATCTTAATAAATACTTGCTTACCGGCTATCACATCAGCATCATCAGGGTTTCGCTGCACAGGAGCCTGCAAGGTTTGAAGGTAGAATACCAGCCCCTTCATGGCATTATCGCTCACTTCAGGATCCCCGTTTAGTACAGGCGGGGTTCCCTGTTTATAATTGAACGGGTTTTCGGGAAGAAAAGAAGTCGTTATTCCGATATCCTGATTAAAAGCCTGGGCCGTTTGCTGTAATAAATTATAGGTAGAAGCTTTACGCCCGAACCGGCATATATAGCGTCCACCTTGTGTTATGGCATTTGAAAAAGGGGTTACATAGGCAGGAATGCTGTTCCAGTTCGGATGCCCGCGTACCCCATCCGGATTCGAGGCATTGGCATTTGCCATGGCAATAATATCCGCATCCGTAACAAGTTCCAGAAATCCAACCCCACTGGCAATGGGGGCAATGAACCGCGAAGAAGAGGCTCCGGCCGGAATTTGTTCCGGCTCATAACCGGCAATGGTATGATGCTGGAGTTGAGGCCCCCCTTTATCCAGAAAGGTATTTCCCAGCGTATCCGATTGACCAAACCGTGTAAGTATGGTAAATTCATGGCCCCGGTTATCACCCGTATGACAACTGGCACAACTGGTTGAAACATACAAAGGCCCCAGCCCGCTGCCCGAATGATATACTTCGTCAAATTCTTCGGCTCCCTGCAGGAACAAGGCATTTTGCTCATGTGTGAGCCCGTTTAACGGGGCATTCATCACCGTATCGGCTTGCGGCGCCCCCGGTTCCAGCTTGCTGCACGAGTACAGAATGATGCCTGCGGTGAGTATAGCAGTAATTATAAGGGTATTGTTTTTTTTCATTGAAAATAAATCTCAGTTAAATCGGTCTGCAATTTTCGTTAAAAGCGGGGAGTGAACGAATGTTCAATCGGGAAAAAGTATAACGCAAACGGGAAAAAATGCAATAGGTGGCAAACTAATTCTGCTGCAGTTCACTGGGTAAAACACCGGTATATTTTTTAAATGCATTACTGAAACTGCTCTGGCTCGAAAAACCGATGAGTTCTGCCACCTGGGCCACTGTATTATTGGTGGTTTGAAGTAACAGGCGTGCTTTAAGCATACGCTGTTCCTGTACAAAATCATAAACTGTACTGCCAAAAACCTCTTTGAAGCCTTTTTTCAGGTAACACTGATTGATGCCGATCTGAATGGATAATTCAGGAATGGTGGGAGGGTTGGGTAACGACTCTAATAGGATCTCACGGGCTTTTAAAAACTTATCCTTCTCAATTTTATTGGTGAGAAATTTGCATGAATCACAATCGCTTTGCGGGATCGTATTGCATTTCTGGAAACACAATAAAAGGGCAAGGGCTTTGCTTTCCAGAAACATATTATGAAAAGCACCTTTCAGTTTACAGGTAATGATATCATGAAGTATCATTTGTGTGGTACAGCAGATATCGTGTTGCTGATGCTCCGGAAAATGATGTACCGATAATTCAGATTCTTCCTGTGAAAAATTCTTCAAAAAGTCATCGTGAAAAGCAAACTGTATTTCATGTGCGTATGTTGTGTCGTCAAATGGCAGGGAGCATTCTGAACCTGTAAAAATGCACGTCAGCACAAGCTGACGACCGGATCTTTGGAGAAACGAATTGTTTTCATCCCGGTGCGCATGGGTACTGTGCTGAAAATGAAGCCCTTCCTTTATTTGCCGTTTAACGACCATGCCGCGAAGGTAGAAATAATCTTAAAAAAATATTAAGACAGCTGTAATTATTACAATTCTGATTTGCTCTTCTGCATGTAACAGCACTGCCCTGGGGTTAGCCGGCAACATTTTTTCGTCTTACAGGTATCCATATTTCTTCTTCTGAATCCGGATCCTGGTTCTTATACTTCTCACCCAATACTTCAAAATGTGGCCTGTGATCTACCACATATTCCGATGCAGGTAACCATGCTCCGAAAATAAACCTGAAAATTGAAGGGTCGGTTGACAGGCCTTTGTAATTAAAAACGGCATACAATCCCCCTTCCATTCGGTACCCTTCCATGCCGTCGGGAATATGATCCAGGGTAGTGACCCGTCGGGCTGCCCATTTCTCAAATGCGATACCTTCATCAGAAAAGGTAAAGTCGAAGGAGGTCGGGTAGATCTGCATGGAGATTACCTCTTGCCCAACCGTGTTTTTTATTTGATGCCGAAGTGGCATAAAGGACTGCCATAAGGTTTTGGTCTGGTTGTTTCGTAACGACATACTGCAGTGTTTACCGATCAGGTATAAGGCATCCATATTTCTGATCTCAGGTTCGGGGAAAGTCATGTGTTCGTTGTTTCTCGATAGGAATGTGCGTAAAAGTACGAAAGTGCATGATGGGGGCAAAACAGCTGTATGGTGCCATTGATCACTTCCTTCCGATTAATTAAAAGGAAATGGCGAAATTCGCCCCATGAACATTTTGTTATTGGGCAGTGGTGGACGTGAACACGCCCTGGCATGGAAGATACGGCAGTCGGGACGGTGCAGTGCATTGTATGTGGCACCGGGCAATGCAGGAACCGCTCAGATAGCGGTTAATCTGCCGGTTTCGGACGACGATTTCTCTGCCATCGCCGATGCCTGTGAAACCCATGCGGTCAACATGGTGGTGGTGGGGCCGGAAGGCCCGTTGGTAAAAGGGATCGTCGATTTTTTTGAAACCAATGACCGCGTGAAGCATATACCGGTTATTGGACCAAACAAAGCGGCCGCACAACTCGAAGGCAGCAAGGATTTCAGTAAACGCATCATGAAGGCCTGCGGAATACCCACAGCAGCGTATGCTACCTTCGAAGCGTCAAATTTTGAAGAAGGTATAACCTATATTCAGCAGCATTCACTTCCCATTGTGCTGAAGGCCGACGGGCTGGCGGCGGGCAAAGGGGTGCTGATATGCGGCACCCGTGAAGAGGCAGTTCAGGAGTTTACTGAAATGCTCAGGAATAATAAATTCGGACATGCCGGCACTAAAGTGGTGATTGAAGAGTTCCTGAGCGGAATTGAGATTTCGGTTTTTGCCGTAACCGATGGTACGCATTACCAACTGCTTCCTTCGGCCAAGGATTACAAACGTATTGGTGAAGGGGATACCGGCCTCAATACCGGTGGCATGGGGGCCATCAGCCCGGTGCCTTTTGCCAACGCAACGTTCCTTAAAAAAGTGGAAACACGCATCGTGCAGCCATTACTCATGCAACTTGCCAAAGAAGGAATCGTATACAAAGGCTTCCTGTTCATTGGATTGATGAATGTGAATGGTGATCCCAAGGTCATTGAATTCAACTGCCGTTTGGGCGACCCGGAAACAGAAGTGGTAATTCCCCGTATCGAAACGGATATAATCGATATTTTGGAAGGCATAGCAAATAACACCATTCACGAAGTGCCTGTAAAAGAGCGGACCGATACCGCAGCAACGGTTTTTCTGGTTTCCGGCGGGTATCCGGGTACGTTTGAAAAAGGGAAACAGATTACCGGGCTTGAAAATGTAAACGGAAGTATGGTTTTTCATGCCGGTACCCGTCTCACCGCGGACAATACAGTTGTTACGAATGGTGGACGTGTTCTGGCCATCACCTCTTTTGGCAATTCAATACAAGAAGCAGCCCGGCGTTCGTTCGTAAATGCGGAATGCATTCACTACGACGGAAAATATTATCGCAAAGACATTGGAAACGATCTACTAAACCTCACTCTATGAACAACAACCCCTGGACACGATTAGCCCGCCGACTACTAAGCCACTTTCTGCGCGGCTTATTATTTGTATTGCCTATAGCATTATCAGCCTACATTATTTATAGCTTGTTTGTGAAAATTGATGATTTGCTCAACCTGCCGGTAAAAGGAGTAGGTTTTGTTATTGTCATCAGCAGTATCACAATTATTGGTTATGTGGGAAATAAACTCTTCGGGCAATCCATTATTTCATTTGTAGATGATACACTGGAAAAAATCCCGGGTGTGAAATATATCTACGGACTGATAAAAGACTTTATGGAAGCTTTTGTTGGGGATAAACGGAAGTTTACCGAGCCGGTGATGATTGAAATGCAGGATGGGATTTACAAACTGGGTTTTGTAACGCAAAAGGAACTGAAGCAGTTCAACATGCAGGACTACATGAGTGTTTATTGCCCGAAAAGCTATGGTATGATGGGCGACCT
>JBGAVF010000038.1:0-16402 GCA_044228315.1 Bacteroidia bacterium
TTTCCGGCACGGTATTGCTTTACACTGGCACTTAAGCCCGAAAAAATAATGGCAAAAAAAGAATTGGCCAGAAACGCTTTGGTGAGATCCGGATCGGTGATGCCAACTTTTTTAAAGAAGTAGGTAAGCACCGGAATAAACACGATGCCCCCTCCGATGCCCAGCAATCCTGCAAAGAATCCACCGGCACAACCCAGCAAGAAGAGAATAAGAATGGAATAAATATCCGTCATGATCAGGCATACAACGGGAATTGCTGCATGAACTCGAACACTTCATTTTTCACCTGACCCTGAATCGTTTCATTATCCGGTTGGGCCAGCACACGGTCAAGCAGGGTGGCAATGGTATCCATATGTTCTTCTTTTAATCCGCGCGATGTCATGGCTGCTGTTCCCAATCGAATACCGCTGGTAGTAAAGGCCGTACGGCTATCGAACGGTACCATGTTCTTATTGATGGTGATATGGGCTTTCACCAATGCATTCTCGGCAGCCTTTCCATTCAGATCAGGATACTTGGTGCGCAGATCGATCAGCATAAGGTGGTTGTCGGTACCTCCGCTGATCACTTTGTACCCGCGGTCCATCATACAGGCAGCCAGTGTGGTGGCATTCTTTTTCACCTGACGTATGTAGTTTTTATATTCATCGGTAAGTGCTTCCCCGAAAGCAACGGCCTTACCGGCGATGACGTGCTCGAGCGGACCGCCCTGTGTTCCAGGGAACACCGCCGAATCGAGTATGGTACTCATCATCTTTATTTCACCTTTCGGAGTTTTCAGTCCCCATGGATTTTCAAAATCCTTTCCCATCATAATGATACCACCTCTTGGCCCCCGCAGTGTTTTGTGGGTGGTGCTGGTAACGATATGGCAATGCGGTAACGGATTATTCAGCAACCCCGCCGCTATTAAACCGGCCGGATGGGCAATATCGGCGTGGAGCAGGGCACCCACGGCATCCGCAATTTCACGTAACTTTTTAAAATCCCAGTCGCGGCTGTAGCTGCTGGCACCGCAAATGATCAGTTTGGGTTTCTCACGCATGGCAATGGCTTCAATTTTATTAAAGTCGATGGTGCCGGTTGCTTCTTCCACTCCGTAAAACGAGGGCGAATACAGTTGTCCGCTGAAATTTACTGAAGAGCCATGGGTAAGGTGGCCTCCGTGGCTTAAGTCGAATCCCAGTATCTTATCACCCGGTTTCAGACAGCCCAGCATAACGGCTGCGTTGGCCTGCGCGCCGCTGTGTGGCTGCACGTTGGCCCAGGCAGCACCAAATAGTTGTTTCAGACGGTCGATAGCCAGTTGCTCGATCTGATCCACCACCTCGCAACCTCCGTAATAACGTTTGCCCGGAAGGCCTTCCGCATACTTATTGGTAAGGCAGCTCCCAACGGCTTCGATCACCTGACGGCTCACAAAATTTTCGGAAGCGATGAGTTCAATGCCATCTTGCTGGCGTTTCAGCTCCTGCTGAATCAGATCAAATACTACAGTATCTCGTTGCATGGTTGTGTGGATTGTTTAGTAACGTTACGAAGGTAAAGATTCTGGGGGATTTTCATTTTGATGCACATCCGGCATCATCAGGCCGAGAACTGTCGCAGGTGATGATCCAGGTGCATATAGGAAAGACGGCCCCAGGAACGGCGTTTCATGCTGCGAAAGAAAGGATGCGGACCAAATTCCTCAACAGACGGGAAGGCATAAAACTTCCTTACCAGTTCAATCAGTTCGGTTTTATCTTTTTCAAGGGTGGTTGTATTCAGGTCGCTGTGGTTCTTGTCGAACTCCGGAGTGGTGGGTAAACCCGGTTTGAAACGCTCGAGCACATTCACGATTAAAAATATAATGAACTTCGCTGCCACCGGATTCCCCGTCGGAGAAAAGGTTTTTTCTTTGATGGCAGCCTGTAAGGGTAATTTGCAATGGCACAGCATTTCATCCACATTCATCGTGCCCCACTGTCGCACCTGTTCCGGTGTGATCTTTTCAATTCGTTCCACCATTTCCTGCATCACTTCTTCATCGAGAATATTCTTTTTCATACGGGCCAAAAATACATATTCATGAAGAAACTGTAAAACAAGGCATGATGCCCGAAAGCAAATCCCCGACAGGTTAAGTATTTTCCTATTTTTGCACCCACAAAATTCATTCGAATGAAAGCAATTATACCTGTTGCAGGTATTGGCAGCCGCCTTCGCCCGCATACACATACCCAACCCAAGTCACTCATTCCGGTAGCCGGCAAACCCATTCTGGCACATATCATCGATGAGCTTCAGGCCATCGGTATCAAGGAATATATTTTTGTGATCGGGTATCTGGGCGATAAAATTGAAGAATACATCACCCGTCAGTATCCGAAGCTGAAATCGGAATTTGTGATCCAGACAGTGGGTAAAGGCGTGGGGCATGCCATTTGGCTTTGTTCCGAGAAGATCAACCGCGACGATGAGCTGCTTATTGTACTGGGGGATACCATTTTTGATGTGGACCTGAAAAAGGTGGTGAAGGAAAAAGGTTCCCTCCTTGGTATTAAAAAAGTAGCTGACCCCCGTGCCTTCGGTGTGGCCGAACTCGATACCAAAGGTTTTATCACTAAACTGGTAGAGAAGCCTTCTATTCCCAAATCAAACCTGGCCCTCGTAGGGTTGTATAAAATTGCCGAGACCGGTAAACTCCTCGATGCGCTCAATTACAATATTGAAAATAATATCCGCACCAAAAACGAGTTTCATCTTACCGACGCCCTGCAACGCATGCTTACCCAGGGCGTAAAAATGAAAACGTTTAACGTGGCCAACTGGTACGATTGCGGACGTAAAGAAGTACTGATCGAAACCAACAGCATCCTGCTGAAACGGGTGCCTCAAAAAGCCAAATACAATTTCCAGAATACCATTATTGTACCTCCGGTGCATATTGATGAAGGATGCAAGATCACCAACTCCATCATTGGACCCAACGTTTCCATCGGGGGCAACGCCATCATCAATTTCTCCATCATTAAGGAAAGTCTGATTGGTCCCGGCGCCCAGATCGAGAATGCCGTGCTGCATCAGTCCCTCATCGGTAACGATGCTTCCTACCGGGGCAATATCCATAACCTGAACATCGGCGACAGCGCAGAAATCAATTTCGACACCGCGGATTAAGTCGTATTCCCGTACTTTCAGTATTTTGTGAAAGTTTGTGTTTTTCTTTGTATCTTTGTGCCGTTAATCAAACACGAAACACAATGAAAACCGCTTCGTCATCACCGGCTTTCATCATGGTATATGATGATGCCTGCCCGCTCTGCGTTGCCTACACCCGCTTCTTTGTAAAAACCGGATTGCTCCCATCCACCGGTCGCATTCCATACAGTGAAGCCATCTTTTCGGAATACAAAAACCGCATCGACCAGAGCCGGGGCGTCAATGAAATTCCATTGATCGACCTGAACAGCAACGCTACCTATTATGGTGTAGATGCTTTACTACAGGTACTGGCGGCACGTTGGCCCGTATTCCGCCTGGTTAAAAAAATAAAACCGCTGTATTGGTTTGTGCTCCGCCTGTACTTTCTGGTATCGTACAACCGCAAGGTCATTGTGCCTCCCGCCTTCTGCAATTCCTATTCGTGTTCCCCGCGTTTCAACCTGAAATACCGGCTCACCTATTTTACCCTGGCCATGGCTTTTACCGCATCGGTGTTCTACACATTTGCCGATAAACTGAGCAATACCCAACTGCCTGTGCATACTTACAGTCACGGACTGGATGTGCTGATACTTTTTTTACCGGCGGTAGGGTTGCAGCTTCTTTTCAGTTACCTGCTGCACAAACCGTTGTTCTGGAGTTATATAGGGCATATCGCCACTTTTAACATCATAGGAGCCATGGTGCTCTTACCCGGTTTCATCCTGTTCGGATTTGTGCCGTTCACCAAATTTGTGATCTTCGGTGGGGTACTGACCAGTGTAATTGTAAAAGGAATACTGAATGTGCGGCGGTGCCGGGCCATTGGCATGCCCACCGGATATGCGATGGTGTGGAGCCTTCTTTTTCTGGCTTCCTTTCTTATAGGCTGGTTCGGATGGATCGTATCAGCTTAACTGAAACGTAGTTCCTTCTTTTCCGTCTTTTATTACAATACCCAGAGCAAGCAACTTGTCGCGAAGGGCATCGCTGGCGGCAAAATCCTTCCGGGCTTTTGCTTCGGCCCGTTGTTCCAGCACCAGACGAATCACCCCTTCCAGGAGTTCGTTATTCTGTGCAACTTCTTCCTTCAACCCCATCACATCGAATACCATTCCGTGAAACAGACCTTTTAAACTCTCTTTATCACGGGCCGATATTTTTTCTCTTCCATCGGCGATGGTATTGATGAACGTAACCCCTTCAAAAAGGTGTGCGATGGTGATCGGCGTATTGAAATCTTCGTTCATGGCCGATTCGCATTTGTCGCGCAGCTGGTTCACATATTCCGAATCGGTCCCTTCGGTTTTTAGTTTGTCGATCTGACGGATGGCATTCATGAGGCGGGCCAGACCCTTCTCCGCGGCTTGCAGGGCTTCGTTGCTGAAGTCGAGGGTGCTGCGGTAGTGGCTCTGCAGCATGAAGAAACGCACCGTCATAGGGCTGTACCCGCGTTGCAGCAGCGGATGGCTTCCGGCAAAGAGTTCATCGGGCAAAAATCCGTTGCCGGCGCTTTTGCTCATGCGCACCCCGTTCACCGTAAGCATGTTGGTATGCATCCAGTAGCGCACTGGTGCATTATGATCGCAGGCGCAGCTTTGGGCTATTTCGTTGGTATGATGGGTGGCAATAAGGTCCATGCCCCCTCCGTGAATATCGAACTGGGTACCAAGGTATTTGCGGCTCATGGCGCTGCACTCGATATGCCATCCGGGAAATCCGTTGCCCCAGGGGCTGGGCCATTGCATGAGATGTTCCGGCTTGGCCTTGATCCATAAAGCGAAGTCGAGGCGACCGTGTTTCTCATCCTGCCCGTCGAGTTCCCGGGTTCCGTTGAGCAGGTCCTCCAGGTTGCGGTTGCTGAGGATTCCGTAATTGTTTTCCTTGCTGTATTTCTCTACATCGAAATAAATGGTGCCGTTCACTTCGTAGGCCCATCCTTTCTCCAGCAGCTGACGGGTCATCTCGATCTGTTCGCTGATATGTCCGGTGGCGGTGGGTTCAATGCTGGGTGGCATACAGTTGAACTGCTGCATGATATCGTGAAAATACACCGTGTATTTTTGCACGATCTCCATCGGTTCCAGTTGTTCGATCTTGGCCCGTTTGGCAAATTTATCATCCCCTTCATCGCGGTCTCCTTCCAGGTGTCCGGCATCGGTGATGTTGCGCACATAGCGTACTTTATAGCCCAGGTATTTCAGGTATCGGTAAATAATATCGAATGAAACAAAGGTGCGGCAGTTGCCCAGGTGCAGGTAATTATAAACGGTAGGACCGCACACGTACATGCCTGCGTAGCCCGGGGTGATGGGCACAAAAGGTTCCATGGCGCGGGTCAATGTGTTGTAAATTTTAAGCTGTCCCTTGTTTTCCATAAAGACTGCAAAGGTAACCGTTCGAAATAAAATGCGGGAACAGAAAAATAACCCGGTACCGTTGTCGTTGTGGGGTGCAGGGAACCACCCGGTTTGTTTGTTTTTCATGATGTACCTTTGCTGCTTGTTTCCCCAAATTGAATTCATGTTTTTTACCGGAATGAAGCGTGTTAACCGAACCTTTTTACTGATCCTGACGGGATTGCTGGCTGCTGTATCTCATGTTTCCGCCCAGTCGCCCGATACCGCACTGATACAGAAACGGCTGGCTTCCCTGCATTCTTCCATCCCCTTAAAGCTCACCTATGAGGCCCGCATGTATATCGGGCAGATGCTGAGCAACGAGAACAACAAAACGGGTGATGCCGTTTCGGCTGCCAATGATTACCTGCCCTATGTGAAATCGGTGATCACCCGGAAGAAGGCCCCGGCCATGCTGGCCTATCTGCCCTATGTGATGACCGGCTATGTGAATGAACGCAATGCCTCCGATGGCAAGGTGGGCATCTGGGGCATGCCTTATGCCGTGGCCCGCAAATACGATCTGGTGCTGAACAGCTTCATCGATGAGCGCTACGATGCCGTTACCTCAACCGAATCGGCCATCGATTACCTCTTCGACCTCAAGCACGATTTCTCCGACTGGAACCTCGCCATCCTCGCCTTCGGCACCTCGCCCACCAATGTGCTACAGCACCTGTATAAGGCCGGCAATACCAAAACCTACGAAGCCATTTACAACGACTTAAATGAAAGTGAGAAACGCTTTGTGGGGCAGTTTGTGGCCGCATCCTATATCTTCAGTTTTTATAACGAAGCGGATATACGTATTTCGGTAAGACCGGCAACACCGGCCCCGGCAACCGATACCCTCGATATTTTCCGCAAACTCACCTTTGATAAAATCGCCTCCGGCACCGGACTCACCGTATCGATCATTCGACAGTTGAACCCCGTTTACAAACTGGATGTGATCCCGTATAATGAGGCCCCGCATACCCTCATCCTTCCCAAAGGGTACAAGGCCACCTTCGATTCCATTTTTCAGAACTACCCGAACCTCGAAGCGGTGAAGCCTTCCAACGATACCCCCGTGATCCTGCACGACTCCGATATTGCCAAGCCGGCGGTGAAACCGGCTGCCGTGAAAAAGGTGGCAGTATATTATAAGGTAAAGAGCGGCGATAATATGTACGGGGTGGCCGACCTTTTCGACTGCACCATTTACCAGCTCAAAGCCTGGAACAAACTGAAAAAGAATTATCTCATTGCAGGGCAAACCCTGGCGTTTTACGTACCTGCCTCCAACAAGGCACGGTACCAGAAGATCAACACCATGACCCTGCAACAGAAAAAGGTGCTGATGTATTCCGACTAAGCGCTTGTGAACGTATGCAAATTGAGTATCTTGCCTCCAACGGAAAAACTATATTCGCAACCTGATGCTGAAACGCCTTGTCCATAGTCTTCTGATCCTCCTTGCTTTTACCGGCAGTGGCTGCAAATACATCCAGTATTCCCTGAAAAGCGGCAGCATACCGGCGGAGGTAAAAACCATTTCCATCAGCTATATCGAAAACAACGCACCCATTGTAGTGCCCCAGCTCAGCCAGCAGCTCACCGACAAGCTGCGTCAGAAATACCTTTCCGAAACACGCCTCAACCTGGTGAACAGCGACGGGGATTACGATATCAAAGGGAAGATCACCGGATATGTGTCGGAACCTATCGCCCTGCAGGCCGGACAAACCGCTTCCCGAAACCAGCTGAAGATTACCGTACAGATCCAGTTCACCAATAAGAACAATCCCAAAGCCAGCTTCTCCGACTCCTTTGTTCAGTTTGCCGAATACTCCAGCAGCTCCAGCCTGAGCACCGTAGAACAGCAACTCATCGCCGAGATCTCCGAGAAACTGGTGCAAAGTATTTTTAACCGCACCCTCAGCGACTGGTAACCTTGTTTACCCTATCACCGTATTGTGTATCAATGAAGAAAACCAACACCGTTATGCGTCTTTTCACGGCCCTCCTTCTTACCCTGCTGGCCCTTTCCGTGCAGGCCCAGGATGAAGCGCTCGCGCAACAGTATTACCAGAACGGGGAATTCGACAAAGCCGTAGTGCTGTATGAAAAACTGTTTGCACAAAAGAACACCCCCGAAATTTATGAGAACTACCTGCAAAGCCTGCTCAACCTGAAACAATTCGACAATGCCGTAAAGGTGGCGAAGAAGCAGAGCCGTCGCAACGAAGGACAACTTACCTATGAAGTAGATCAGGGATACGTGTGGATGCAGGCCAACCGCCCGGATAAAGCCGACCCCGTATTTCAGAAACTGATCCAGGAGAAGAAGAAAGAAGCCCCGTATTACCTGGCCCTGGGCTCGGCCTTCTCGGGACGGGAGTTGTATGAATATGCCAAGCAAACCTATCTCACCGGACGCAAGAAACTGAACAACGAAAACCTGTTTCAGTCGGAACTGGCCGAGATCTATACCGTTACCAATAACAAGGAAGCCACCATCAACGAGTACCTCAACCTGCTCGATTACAACGAAGGCATGCTCGATTATGTGCAGAACATGCTGCAAAGCATTCTCAGCACCACCAAGGAATTCGACCTGCTAAAGACCCTGCTGAACAAACGTATCAGCACCGGTGCCGACCGGGTGGTGTATACCGAATTACTCGAATGGGTCTTCGTGCAGCAGAAAAACTGGGACCTCGCATTCATTCAGGCCAAAGCCATCGACAAGCGCATGGGATTGCAGGGCGATGAATGCATGCGCCTCGCCGCCCTCTGCATGGAGAATGAAGCCTATACCAATGCGTATGCTATCTATCAGTATATCATCGGGCTGGGGAAATACAAACCCAACTACATCGAGGCACGCATCGGGCTGCTGAAAACCGCTTCCCGGAAAACCTTTTCTTCCGGAAAATATACCACCGCCGATCTGCAGGCACTCAAACAGGATTACCTCAACTTCCTCAATGAATTCGGAAGCAACGAGAACACCGCCAATGTGATGCACGATCTGGCCGAACTCGAAGCCTTTTATCTGGATCAGAAAAGCGAAGCTTCCACCTTGCTCGAACAGGTGCTGGTGCTCGGCAATGTGCGCGTGAGTTTTAAGGCGGAATGCAAACTGATGCTGGCCGATATAAAACTGCTGAACGGAGAACAATGGGAAGCCAACCTCCTGTACGGTCAGGTGGATCACGATTTCAAAGAAGACCCGTTGGGACAGGAAGCCAAGTTCCGCAATGCCCGCCTCAGCTATTATCAGGGTGATTTTGTGTGGGCTCAGGCACAGCTCGACATTCTGAAAACTGCCACCAGCCAGCTCATCAGCAACAACGCCATTGAGTTGAGCCTGCTTATTCAGGACAACACCGTGGACAGCATTTACGAACCCCTGGAAATGTATGCCGCCGCCGACCTGCTCATTTACCAGAATAAATTCGATGAAGCCATCCGCAAGCTCGACAGCATCACGCTGTTGTATCCCTACCACAGCCTGCAGGATGAGATCCTGTATCTGAAAGCGCAGCTCATGTACAAACAGCATTTGTATGAGAAGGCCATCGACTTTTACAACCAGGTATATTTGAAGGCACCGGAAGATATTCTGGCCGACAATGCCCTTTGGGAGATGGCCCGCATCTACGATAAGATCCTGAACAATCCGGAGAAGGCACGTCAGCTCTATGAGGACCTGATCTTGAAATATCCCGGCAGCATGTTCACCGTGGAGGCCCGCAAGCGATTCCGCTCCCTGCGTGGTGATATTCTGGACTGATCACTGCAAAGCAGAAAATCATTCCCTTTGGGTTTCAGTATCTTGACGGGAAAGTGATGGTTTTTGTAGGATTTGTATGCATTCAAACCCATACTTTTACCCTACAAAATCTAATGTCATGAAATATTCTGTATTCCTGCTGCTCCTGTTTTGTTGCTTTGCCTTCACCCCATTCCGAAAGAGTATTCATGCCGCGGATGAAACCAACACCCTCACCGACCGGCTCAACTCTATCGACAGCATTATACGCAACGGAAAAATTGTGGTGATCGACTACTGGTTCATGGGCTGCGCTCAATGCAAAAAAACAATCCCCGATATGGACGGCATTGCAAGAGAATATGCACCCAAAGGGGTGAAAGTATATGGCCTGAATCCCATCGACGATCCGGCCAAGGTGAAGACCTACCACAGCACCAAGGGCCTCTTCTATACCATGTATGCCATCACCACTGAAGTGGCACAAAAACATTATGTGTATGATTACCCTACCGTGGTGATCTATAAGAACGGGAAGCCGGCCCTCACCATTGAAGGCTCGAGTGCACTGCTGCACCAGCAGATTACCGACAAACTGAACGAGTTGCTGAAAAAATAAAAAACCTTATTTCTTTTTCTTCGATACTGAGATCATGGGGCCGAACGGTCCCCCGTCTACCGATGCATGAATATCGGCAAGATACATCGCTGAGATATTGCCATCGAGGAAGAGCGCGTTGTTGCAACCGAACACATCGCGGAACAACGTAGCAAACTGATAGAAGTTTGTTTCATCCACAGCCAGGGCAAACACGATACTCTTTTCGCTTCCCGGCACCAGCCCTACCCCGTTGCGTATCTTCATGTTTTTCGATTCTTCACGGAAGGCCGGATGCACCGCTCCGTTGATGAGCAGCATAGGACCCGACTGGGTGGCCAGACGGAACTTCTTCCGTTCCTTTTTCGGGATACGGGCCACATATTCGGTGGTGTCGATATGCGCTTTGCCGGTGGCATCAATATAAAACACACCGTTGGGCTTGAGGTAAAAGTTGGCATTGGGCCGGGCCTTTCCAGTATCGATCTCATAGTAGTTTCCCCCTTTGCCTTCCACATACAACCCCTGAGGGGTATAGTCTTCGGTGAACATCCCGGCGTTGGTGATCATGAGGGGTTTCACCTTCGATTGCTCAAGGTATTTTTTTAAGGCACTGATCGATTTGAAATTCGTTCCCGAATGCATCAGATGCAAACGTACATCGTGGCTGTCGGTATTCGCGGTGAACACCAGAAACTTCATGCCGTGGTAACGCACCGAATGACTGCCGTTATGATGCGTTACATGGTACGACATTTTAAACTTCACCTCCCCATATTCCTGTTGCCGGTTCTGCAGGATCTCTTTCTGTGCATCCAGCTGCCGGTTGCACTCGGCCAGCACGCGGTTGCTTTGCGCGATGGATTCACGGGTGCTGTTAATGGTGGTATCGAGGCGGGCCAGTTCCGACTTCTTCGTCTTCCCTTTTTTAAAGGTGTTCTTCTTGCGGGAAAGTATTTCGGTTTGTTCGGTGAGCAGTTTGTTGAGGGCCGTTTGTTTGATCTCCAGGGTCTGCTTCTCGTCGGCCACGCGGTGCTGCCAGCGCTCGATGCGCGCCTGTGTGGAATCCTCTTCCACCGGGATGGCTTCGAAGCGGTCGATATAATACTGCAGCGAATCGTAGGCCGGTGCGGCGGCACGGAAGGAGGAAGGCGGGGTGATGAAAGACACACTCACCCACCCGGTGATCAGAAGTACAAACAGGAATCGGATGCTTTTCATAATCTATTTTGTAATGCTCCGGCACCAGAAGTAAAGTCCGGCGGCAACGCCCGGCTTCGAATTCAACACCATCACTTTTACCGGTTTCTGCCGGCGCAGGTGGAGCGGATTGGTACTGTAAACCCCTTCATAAAATTCAACCTTAATCGTATTCGGGCTGATGCGTCCGGTGTTCCATGCCTTCACTACAAACTCGTTCGACTGCCCCGGCACCAGGTTCACCGTGCGGATGATGGCCCCATGACTTTTCAGCTTTATCATCTCCCGTTTCACGATCTCTTCCCCGTTGAAATAGATGGACACCGTGTCGTTGTCTTCTTCATTATCGTCGAACAATTTCAGGCTCAGCAAACAGCCGTCGAACTTCAGGTCCTTTTTGAACACCACCTTATCGGCCATGTAGGGTTTCTTCACCGCTTTCTCTTTTCCCCTTGCGTGAATATACGAGGTGTCGAGCACGGTGACGCGGAAGGCGCAGGTGCTGCTGTTGCCATTCACATCCACAGCACGGTACATGATGCTGGTATTGCCCAACGGGAAATTCTCCCCGCTGCCCAACCCGCCGATGCGCTGCACGGAATCCACTTCGCAATTGTCGGTTACCTCCGGTGTTTCGTAAACGAACACCGCATCGAGTGCATCCTTTTCGGAGTAAATGATGGTATCGTTGTAGCAGTGGATCACAGGGGCTTCCTTGTCGGTGATATGCACTGTGAAGTCGCAGGTTTGCACTTCATCGTTCCCGTTGCGGAACTGAATTTTATTGTACGTGCTTCCTACCGGAAACAGCGACCCGCTGCGGAAACCTTCGATGACACGATACGATGCATCACCCGGAACAGTGTAGGAAACCACGGCCCCGCATTGTCCGGCATCGTTGCCTTTGTTGATGTCTTTCGGACAGTCGGCTTTGGAGGTGGTCACCACATCGGCCGGTTTACCCGAATCGATCACCGTGATGGTATAGCTGCATTCGGCTGTGTTGCCTGCCTCATCACTGAAGCGCCATTTCATGTGCGTGTCTCCGGCCGGGAATACCGAACCACTGGGCAGCCCTTCGAGTTGCTTGGCACGCACCCCCGAGCAGTTGTCGGAGGCGGCGGGCAGAATATAATTATACTTCACACCTTTTACGGAGGCATCGGTGACTACGATGGTGGTGTCTTTTTTACATTTGAATGAAGGGGCTTCTTTATCCGATACGTTGATGCGCATCTCGCATTTCTTCACCTCTCCGTTCTTGTTACGGATCTCAAACTGTATCACGGAAGTACCAACCGGAAAGCGGGAACCGCTGGGCAGACCGCCGGTCTTTTTGATGGTGATACCCCCGCAACCCGGATCGATGGGCATCTTGTTGTAATGCACAATGGCATAACATTCCCCCGGGTCGGTGGGTACGTTCACATCGGCCGGACATTCCAGCAGCAACGAGTCGATAGTGGGTCCGTTGTTTTTATCGAGAAAGAGGGTGTTGAGTTCTTCGGGGGTAAGGGCATCGTTGAAGATGCGGAGTTCATCCATGGCCCCTTTGAAATATTCGTTGTTGCCGGGGATATCGCGGCCAATGTGCAGGGGCTCGTCGTTGGCAAAGAGTTGTTTGGAATATTTATGCTCCCAGGTTTTTTTGTTGTTGAAATACGTGCTTACGGTGCTGCCGTCGTATACCAGAGCCACAAAGTTCCATACCCCGTAAGGAATGCGATTCTGCACGAAGTTGGTGTCGTATTCGGTGAAGTCGGTGTTGAGGGAAACGGTGCCCTGCACGTTCGACTGAAACAGCTGCACACGGTATTGCGGAATGTTGTAGGTCTCTTCGGTATTGGTGCCTTTGCACACGAGGGTGAGCCACTTGTAATTTTTCGGGTCGGCCATGCTGTCGAGTTTGAACCAGCAGGTAACGGTGAGTTTCGTCTTCGGACTTTTTAGAGAAGCGGATGAAGGCACTTCGATGTACGCATCTTTCCCGTTGAAGAACACGGCCCCGCAGGCGTTGCCGAAGCGGTCGGGTGCAGGCTTGAAGCCTCCTTTCATGAACCCGTCGTTGTGGTTGCCGCTGAAGTCGGACAGGGAATTATTGAACGGATAATACGCCACCAGTTTCTGACTTTGCAGGGAGGCCATGCTGCCCAGCAACATCAGCAAAAGAAACAGAGGGCGTAAAAACGGCATGCGATCGGTATTGATATATGTTTATTGAAAGTAATAGGCCAGCAGGTTCACGGCAGCGTCCAGCTCCTTCGAGCCTTTGATGGAGTTGTTATAGCTTCCGTCTTTTTCGTATAGTTTGAACACATCCTGATCCCCGGTATCAAGGTTGATCATACTGGTGACCTCCATATTTTTAAATCCGTTGAGGAAGTCGAGGGCTTTTTTGGTGCCGTTGTACAGGGTGGCGTAGGCGGTTGACTGTATGATGGCGTGCACGGGGCGTCCGTTCTCATCCTTGCCCATGGCGAGGAAGCGACGGGGGGCAATGCCGGCCGAAGAGTTCATGAACGACACCATGAGTTTGTTGTTGTACACCAGCAGGTGTGACTGGAACACGGTGGCTTCCTGTGCGGCGGTCCATTTCAGAAATGCCTGCAGGTCCCAGGCCGATTTACGCAGGTCGTATTTTTTGGCCGTGTCGGCCACCCCGCTTTTCAGTTTCAGGTCCCCGTCCTTGAGGTTGCTCACGGTGATGTTGCCGGCGGCATTGATCACCACAAGGGCATCGAAGTCTTTGGTGAGGTTCTTATTCACCACCACCCCGTTGTCGACAGTGAGGCCCACCGGAATGCCGTCATAATCCATGTAGGTGCCGCTGGAAACCAGGATCACATTTTTGCCCGACGACCATTTGCGGTAACGCTGGTACACCTTGTTGCCATTGTAGTCGGCGGCGGCGAAGTATTTGGCGCGGACGCGGTTGCTGTCGCGTTTGAGGTAGATCACATGAAACGTTTCATCCTTGTATTTCACCGAAGAGATCTCGATATAGCGCGGGTCATAGGCCACCGGTTTCAACACAGCCTTGTGAAAGGAGGTGAAGAACATTAAAAGGCCGGTGAGAGAGAGGAATAGCTTCATAGGGTACGTTTACGGGAGCGCCGGATCAGGATTAGGTATGGCAAAAGAACCAAAAGAACGATGAAAAATACCACGGCTTTATACACCAAACCTGTGGAATGCCAGAACTTATTGAAGAGGTATGTCCAGTTTTTTGCGATGAGCTGTTGTATCACCTTTTCGGTATCGGTGCCTTTCACGGGGATGATGAACTGTTTTTCGCGCAGGCGGTCGGCGAGGTAACGGAACTTGTAGTTGAATTTGATGCGGGGGTTCTGGGTATAGAAATCGCGGAGGTTGTTACCGGCGGTGTTGAGCCAGAAGTCGTAGATCACCTGGTACAGGTCGGCGCGTGGGGCATCCACAGCGGCATAGTCGTTGAACTTCTCGGCCCATTGAATGATATGCAGGAGGGTGTCGGGGTTGTAGTGCGACAGGGAGGGCTGCACCCGTTGCAACATCTTTTCGGTGAAGGCGATGGAGAGGATCTCCTGGTTGGCGGAAGGGTTACCGGGGTTGACAGAGTCCATATCGGCGAGGTATCCCTGCAGGGCGGTAACGGAGTATATGTTGGCCGAGTCGAGGAAGCGGTCGTAGGGGAAGGATTCGTGGAGGTCGGTACCTTTCTTGTCCTGAAGCACGGGCAGGAGCCGGAAATCGGTGATGCCTTGTTCGGGGTGGTCGATATGGATGTTGGCGCTGTAGTCGACGCGGGAGGCGATGTATAAAACAGCCGTGAGACCCACGGCGAGGGTGATGAGTACACCTCCGGCAAAAGGCAGGAGCCATTGTTTTATTGACATAGTTTTGAAACGGAGGTTAAAGATACGGATTTCGGGCAAAGATAGTGAATATGGTAGATGGTACCCCGATAGCTATCGGGGGGTAAATAGTAAATGGTAAAAAGTAAATGGATGATTCTGGGCGGGCGGATGCCCGCCTATGACGGGTAACTTGAGACAGTAAAAAGTAAAGCGTGAAAAGTAAAGCGAGTATTGCAGGTATTGATGAATGATACATTTTCGTTCTTAACCTATACTATGCATTTCCTAAACTCTAAACCCTAAACGCCTAAACATTTTGGTCGATGGATGGTGAAGAGTAAAACGAATGGGTAAATGGTGAACGGAATTGAATCCCGAAGGGATGGCATAATTATAGAAGATTATAAAACAGAAATCGCGAACCCCGAAGGGGTGACATATCGGTGTGCCCATGGTTAAAACCATGGGCTGTGTTGCCTATTTCCATTTCAATGCATCAGTTTCAATCCAGAACCTCGCCCCATCGGGGCGTTAGGGTGGTATTAATATGGAAAATAAAAAAAATTTATCGCCGTAGGTGCGACCTGTTTGTTACCGGAATTGATAAATTCATAGTATGTTTTCGAACATCAATCAGTCTGCGGCAGAGTATGAATAATTTAGTACGTTTGTATTAAAGCTGGTTAAATGCTTCAAACTAGTAAATAAGCTGGCGGCAATTATTAACAAGAAAAAAAGATGCTTGCGAAAATTCTATCCTTTTTAGCAAAACTTCTTTGGATAAAAGAGCTTGGACTATTGAATGGTTTAGCTCTCATCGTTTCGTTTTATGTTCATGAGTACGGTCATTACTTTATGGCAGACGAATTAGGACTAAAACCCAAAATACCACGCTTTATTCCGTTCTTCGGTGCTTATGTAAAACATGATATTACGTATGATGACAAAAAGCGATTTAAGGTGGCATTCGCAGGTCCTTTAGCAGGCGGACTTCTTGGAATTGCTTGCTTTTATCTTGACTTGTTTTTACAGGTTAAATTTATACATCAGGTAGCTCTTTTTTCCTTACTATTAAATTTAACCAACCTGATCCCGTATGCCATCTTAGATGGTGGTCATATTGCTAAGTCATTAGGGTTTCACTATTTTCGATTGTTAGTTATTGGGGCTATCCTGTTTTTTGCTTTTAGCCATAAACAATATATTCTGATTTTATTGGGAGTCATAGGACTCATAGGATTCTTTGTGCCGGAAGAACAAAAGCTAAAACCCATGAATACGAAGGATAAAGAGCTGGGGCTCTTTGCTTATCTGGCATTCATTTTAATATTAGGCGTACATACATATTTAATTTTCAAGTGATTCCATGGATGATAAAAAAATAATCAGTTGCCCGAATTGTGATAAACAAATAAGGGTT
>JBGAVF010000039.1:0-16356 GCA_044228315.1 Bacteroidia bacterium
CGACGGGGAGGTTTGGCACCTCGATGTCGGCTCGTCACATCCTGGGGCTGGAGAAGGTCCCAAGGGTTCGGCTGTTCGCCGATTAAAGTGGCACGCGAGCTGGGTTCAGAACGTCGTGAGACAGTTCGGTCCCTATCTGTTGTGGGCGTATGATACTTGAAAGGACCTGACTCTAGTACGAGAGGACCGAGTCGGACGTACCGCTGGTGTATCTGTTGTGCCGCCAGGTGCAGCGCAGAGTAGCCATGTACGGTCGAGATAAGCGCTGAAAGCATCTAAGCGCGAAGCTCCCCTTAAGATGAGGTATCAATGAAAGTCGTAGAAGATTACTACGTTGATAGGCGACAGATGTAAATATGGTGACATATCAGTCGAGTCGTACTAATTACTTTCTTTGCTTTACATAATTTGCTACTTATGGAGTCTTTCAAATAAATGTCAAAATCATTAACAATATATCCTTGTGGGTTAAAACCCCACCCAATTGGATCAACGATCTTCTTGGTGGCTATTGCGAGTGTGTCCACCTCTTCCCATTCCGAACAGAGAAGTTAAGCCACTCAGCGCAGATGATACTTGGGTAATACCTGGGAAAGTATGTCGCCGCCGGATTCTAAAACTCCTGACCTCAAACGTCGGGAGTTTTTTTTTGTCCTCTTTTTTTCAATGAAATAACACACAAGCCTTATTTGCTTTCTTGTAAGTCATCGCAGATGATACTTGGTCCGCCGCGGCGGACTGGGAAAGTATCCCCGATAGCTATCGGGGGCCGCCGGATTCTAAAACTCCACACTTAACCGTCAGGAGTTTTTTTTTGTCCTCTTTTTTCATGGAAAACATCAGGCTGTATTTTCCGGCACGATTCCCTTAATTTTGATGCAGCAACATCATGTGTAAGTTCAAAGCATTCTTTTTTCTGTTTTTTTTATTCGTATGCATAGAAAACGCTTGGGCTCAGGGAACTCCGAACGTCTCCTTCGGGAAAGTGGAACGACTGCCCTTGTTTCCTTCCCAATATGTGGATGCCCGGAATATCGATGTATGGCTGCCTGAAGATTATTCTCCCAAAAGGAAATATCCGGTGATTTATATGCACGACGGACAAATGCTCTTCGATGCATCCAATACATGGAACAAACAATCCTGGACCATCGACTCCACACTCGGTCAACTGATGAAGTCCAAAAAGATCAAAAGATGTATCGTGGTCGCCATCTGGAATAACGGATTGCAGCGCCATGCGGAATACTGGCCCCAAAAAGCATTTGAATTACTTTCCGAACCGGACCGGCAGATCATTTTGAAAGAACGGAAAATACTTACCGCAACCGGAGCAATACAAAATGTACCCATTTCCGATCGTTACCTGAAATTCATTGTAAAGGAGCTCAAGCCATATATCGATAGGCATTATGCCACCCAACCCGGTCCGGAATCCACGTTCATGGCCGGCTCCAGCATGGGCGGACTCATCTCCTTGTATGCCCTCTGCGAATATCCGGATGTTTTCGGGGGTGCGGCCTGTTTGTCGACCCACTGGACCGGAATCTACCGTCTGTATAACAACCCCGCTCCCGGCTGTATCTTTCAGTACCTGAAAATGCATCTTCCCGATCCCGCCACACACAAGATCTATTTCGATCACGGGGATAAAACACTGGATTCATTTTACGTGACCCTTCAACCTGAAGCGGATTCCTTGTTTCGATCTCAGGGATATACCGCCCGGAACTTTCTAAGTATGGCCTTTCCAGGTGAAGACCATTCAGAGAATGCATGGAAAAAGAGATTCAGCGTGCCGATGGAATTCCTACTGCCGAATAAAAAATAGCATTATCTGCTTGTTTTTTTATTGCCCTGAGATGGATTTTAATTTTAAATAAATCCATTCTTTGATAGCTTTGCGGTTTAGCATAAAGACAATATTTATATTCATATGAAAGCACTTTACAAAGCCATTTCAATTTTTCTGTTTCTTTTCATTCCCGGTCTTGTTACTAACGCTCAGGCTCCGGCTACCATGTTTCTCGGAACCGATTTGCCGGGGGGCAGTTATGTGAATAATGCTATGACCGATAAAGGGAGTTTTTATCAGAAAAGGTTACAGGAAACAGGTACTACCGGTTCCGGGACCCGCAAATGGGAATTCAACGCCGATAGTTATTATAACACCTGGCGCGCTCCAAATACTACTCCGATAAACATAGCCGGACATAATCAAATTATTGCCCCGAGTTCTTCAACAGCTTCTGCCTATTTCAGAAACAGCTACGGAGGTGGCGACGGTGCCCGATTGCAAGCTACTACCAATGGCAACTATTACACTTTTAATCTAACCAAATACTACGTTTCAGCCAACGTGTATAACAACCAGCTGATGGAAGTGCTCGAAACCAGCTACAATCCGAAGTCCATTTCGGGAGCGGTGGTTACATTCACTATTTCGAAAGGAAATTACGGCGCTACTGATGTGAATCTTTCTTCACTGCCTACATTCAGCACAGGTGAATACATGTATTGCCGATATACCAACAACTCTTATGCATCATCGGAATTGATACAGGTTGTTCCCAGCGGGGCGTCAGCAAGTATCACGATCCCTTCACAGGTGCCGGGAACCAGTATCAGCTTTTATTTTTACACCAGCAACAAAACGCTTGCTCAGATCAATGCCGACGTAGTATCGGTTGGGCAATTTGCGCACGACCTGGCCACCCTTGAAGTACTGAATAACAGTGGCAGCAATTATACCGGAACCACCGTTAGTGCTAATATTGTGGTGAACAGCACCGCCGGATCTTTTACATTCCCCAGCGGTTATTCCAATCTGAATACCGCATTCGACAATATCAAGAACGGAAATCATCAGGGTGTAATCACCATCGGAATTTATAACAGCACCGTGGAAGGTAATGAATGTAATCTGGTAGCATCCGGAACTAATTCAGCAATCTATACCTCTATTAAAATTGCGCCTGCCGGAGCTGCATCGTTAAAAACGATCAACGGTTCGGCACTTGCCGCCAATAAAACACTGATTCATTTTGACGGAGCCGACGGCGTTACGATCGACGGCCGACTCGAAGCTGCAGGTTCTGCACGCTATCTCAAATTCCTGCATCCAAACAGCAACGGACTCACCGTATTCACATTCGATAATGACGCATCTTCCGATACGCTTCGCTATTGCTATATTAACTCGGATATCAGCGGTATCACGTATCAGGTTTCCATCGCTTCGGCCTCCGTTGGTTCCGTTTATTTCGATACCGACGATTTCGCGGATAACGGCACCAATTCTCCGTATGGATGTATCAATACCACTACCAATGCCAACAGTGTCAGCATCCGCAATTGCAACTTCTACAATTTTAAAACCTATGGTGTCATCCTAATGGGAACCCTGGGCGGAACCATCAAAGGCAACAGCTTTTATCAGTCGAGTCCGCTTTCTGATGTGAGCACCTCAGCCGCATTATATATGTTATATGTGAGTGGAGGAAATAACTGGACCATCGACTCGAATTATTTTGGAGGAAGCGCTCCGGGATGCGGTGGCAGCGCCTATATTAATACAGCCACCACTTCCATGAAAGCGATGATCCTGGCCACGTCAATGCTTACAAATACAAATTCGGTAACCCGTAACACCATTCAGAATTTTAATCTGAGTGGCAGCAGTTCTACGTTTGAAGCCATCAATATGACGGCCGGATGGTGGGTGGTCGGATCCTCCGGCAATGGCAATACCATTGGCCATGCATCTACCGCGAACAGTATTCTTCTTTCAGGTAATGGTTCCACCTTTTACGGTATTCACTATGTTTCCGGAAGCAGCAAGGATCAGCAGTTTCAATACAATACCGTCGCCAATATCTCATTAACCGGCACTACCTCCACCGGAAGTTTGTTTGGTATGAGTTTCGAAGCGTTTGGCCCGGTGCCGACAGCCGATAACATCAACAACAATGCTATTTATAACTTGTCGGCCTCCGGATCGAATACCAGTTCAGGTTACACGGCTCAAATTATGGCCATACTTTATAAAGGAAGCAGTGGCCGTACTGCCAATATTTTTTCAAATACCATTTATAGCATAACAGCAGCCAATACCGGTGCCGTTACCACAGAAGTAAATGGTATCGTGATCCGTAATTCCAATACCAATGTAAATGTATACGCCAATAAGATGTATGGCTTCAAAAACCTCTCCTCGAGCAATACCGGTTACATTAACGGCATTCATATAAACGACGGTTCTTCCAGTGCAGTATATACCGTGTCAATTTATAACAACATGATCACGCTTACGAACCCGTCGCAAAGCAATGGCGTTTATTTGTTTGGCGTATTGGAAAATGGAAACGCAACCTATACACAAACTACCCTTACCAACAATACCATTTATTTGGGAGGAACACAATCGGCCGGCAGCAACAATACCTATCCGTATTTCCGCATGCAGGGCAATACTGCCGTGTTGAAGAATAATATTTTTTACAACGAACGCAGCGGAGGGCTGGGTAGCCATTTCGCCCTGGGAAATAATATTACTACCGGCTGGACCAGCAACTATAATTTATTTGTAAATACCGATGCGTCCCTGATCCTCAGCGGATTCTCGGCGAACGGTACCTTCACCGACTGGAAAGCCAAGTCATCGGGCGATGCCAGCAGTATGTCTGAAACCGTAGCAAACATACCTTCAGGTAACTTATTCTCAGCCACTGCCAGTGCCGACCTAAGTATTGTGACGGCCAATAAAGAAGCCTGGTTCTGCAACGGTACCGGGGTGCCAACCAGCCTGGCAACCGATTACAACGGTGACTCCCGAAGCACAGTGGTTACCAGTGGCGCTACAGATATTGGTGCCGATGAGTTTGTACTTACCTCCGGCAATGTTCCGGCTTCTACCAATCTGAAGCTGGTTAGCGGATCTTTGTCCGATGGCAGCACTCAGGTATATACATTCGGCGGGCGCCCGGTACTCGAAATTACCTGGTTTGGTTCCGGATTGCCAACCAGCATTACAGCTCTCTATCTGCCGGGATCCTACAATATTTACGGTGGTTGCCCGGGAAAAGACCAGCTCGATGCCAACTGGCGGGTGGATGTAAGCGGCGCCACCGGCGATCCGAACACCGACTGGGGGTATCATATAAAATATTATTTCGATGCAGCCACCCTGCGTGGAATGACATTGGGTAATACCCTGGGTCTGGCCAAACGCCCAACAGTGGGTACCTGCTCCGACTGGATCTTCTGCGATGCCAATAACAGCGGTTCCCCTACCAATTTCTTCCTGAATACTTCTACCTTCCCGTATTACATTGGCCGCAATGAATGGCACGGATTCTCCATCTTCAGTGTGAGCAGCAGTTCCAATCCGTTACCGGTAAAACTAGTTCAGTTCAACGCTACCCTGCAGGGAGTTGATGGCGTTTTAACCTGGTCAACGGCTACGGAGAAGAACAACGATCGTTTCGAAATTGAGCGCAGTGCCGACGGAAAGGTGTTTGAAACCATCGGTACCGTTTCCGGCAAAGGGAACTCCAACAGCATTATCCGCTACGCATTCACGGATAAAGCCGTAGCTCAGAAAATGCAGGGCGATGTATATTACCGGCTGAAGCAGGTAGATATGAACGGACAGTTTGCATACAGCCAGCTGTCGGTTATTCATATTCTTAAACCGGGTCAGGTAACTGTAACAGGGGTTTCCCCAAATCCATTTAGTACATCTGTTTCCATTCAGTACACAGCCCCGGTTTCAGCACCGGTGGTATTCCGCTTGCTCGATATGCAGGGACGTGAAATCAGCCGCTCTGAAGGCGTCGCTATGAAAGGCAGCAATTCAATGATGCTTGCAACAGAGCATATAGCTAAAGGCATGTATCTTTTGAATGTTGAATACAACCATACCATTACTACCCAAAAGGTATTGGTGAAGAATTAAATTACGGCCTTGTATAGGCTGATACGACAAGTAACGATGAACAGCCCACGGTGTATTGCCGTGGGCTGTTTTTGTTTATAAGTCTTATTTTTTGTTTGCATGCTACGTGTGGCACGAATTACATTCTGGCAATTCGCAAATCTCTGCAAAGTGTTGTAAATCATTCCTCTAAAAGTAGAAGACATAAAGCGGTTTTATTCTCTTATTCTTCACGGAATCATGAGGTCTTTTTACTGATTGAAGTCATAGTCGGCGAATGAAACGTGCTGTAACTTGCAGGGTAATAAAAAGAACCATTAAAATCCAATGTCATGAAAACGCACCACCACACATTATCGGGCTCGCAAAATACTGCGAAACGCAATGTGAAGGTATTTCGGCCATTTAAAGAAACCAAAGACCAATCTATCTTCGCAAATCTTCCATTAAAGGCAATCGTTTTATTGCTGCTCATTTTATTTTTACTTGGCCTTCGTGGCCTGGCCACAACGTATTATACGGCAGCAAACGGTATCCCCAGCAATACGGCCAACTGGTGGAGCAATCCCAATGGCACCGGTTCTCATCCGGTTAACTTTGCAACAGCCGCTGATGTTTTCGAAATACAATCCGGTAATAATATGACAACCACCGCAGACTGGACAGTAGCCGGTACGGTTGTTATTGATGCAGGGGGAACACTTACCGTGGCCACCGGTGATAAACTCACCATAGCCACTGTTACAGTCAACGGCTTATTCCTGAATCAAAGCAATAAGGCCCATGCCATTACAACTATGTCAGTGAATTCGGGAGCTACCTTTGAGCATGCCGTGGATGGGGGAACCATTCCAACGGCTACATGGGCTTCTACCTCTACGTGTCTTATCACCGGTTACGACAATAGTGAACCTGCCGGTGACGGACAGGCATTCGGCAACCTTACATACAATTGCACTATTATGAGTGGTCCGGGTGGACGCAGTTTGGCCGCTTCCGGACTTTCCGTTACCGGAGACCTTACACTCTCCAACTCCAACGGACATGAATTGCAAATGGTTCAAGCCTCCGTAACAGTAAGCGGTAATTGTACCATCAATACAAACTTCCGCCTCGCCAATAACGGCAATGCAAGAACCCTCACCGTGAACGGCAAATTCACCCTCAGCGGAGGAACCTTTAAAATGACGGACAACAATGATGTAGGTATACTGAATATCGGAGGCGATATGGAAATTACCGGAGGAACCCTTACAGAAACCAGCGGTACCGCTCCCGACAGTGCCGTAGTGGTTTTTACT
Source organism: Bacteroidia bacterium (assembly GCA_044228315.1). GTDB lineage: Bacteria > Bacteroidota > Bacteroidia > UKL13-3 > UKL13-3 > CAINMV01. The sequence continues at coordinate 7,237 of JBGAVF010000039.1, forward strand.
TCCGGAACACACACGTATACTAAAACCGGCGGTACCATTTCCCAACACGTTGACTTTCGTGTGGAAACCAATGCCGTGCTGGATGTGGGAACAAGTATCATCAATGGAAGTATAGGTACGTTCAACCTGAAAGACGGAGCCGGACTCATTACTGCAAATACCAATGGGATCACCGCTTCCACCGCCTCCGGTTCCATACAGGTAACCGGCTTGCGGTATTACAGTACCGGTGCCGATTATACCTATAATGCAGCAGCCAATCAGGCGGATGGAGACGGCATGCCAACCGTGGTGCGCAACCTTACCATCACCAATATCGGTGCTTCCGGTAATAATACATTTACCCTTGGCCATTCCACCAATGTCACTCAAAATGTAACCATCAATAGTGGAATCCTGAGTGAAGCATCCGGTGTTGGAATTCATACTGCCGGAAATGTAATTATTGCTTCATCGGGAACATTCCTGGGCGGCAACGGTACCCATTATGTAGGGGGCAACTGGACCAATAACGGTACATTTACTGCCAATACCAGCACACTTATTTTTGACGGGGCCAGTGCTCAAATCATAGAAGGCAGCAGCACTACTACCTATAACAATGTTACATTCAGCGGAGGCGGCAAAAAGAATCTTTCCATTACGCAAACCGTCGATGGACAGGCATCATTTAGCAATGGCATCGTGGTTTCCACCGCATCAGCACCGCTTGTGTTCTCATCCACAGGTACTGTAACAGGTGCCGGTGAAAACAGTTTCGTGAGCGGTCCGGTAACCAAATCAGGTACTGCTGCTTTTGTATATCCTGTTGGTAAAGATACCACCTCCTTTACCCACTACCAGCCGCTTGAAATTGGTGTAGCAGCTGTTTCCAACACCTTTACCGTGGAATATTTCCGCAGTGGTAATGCCTTCATGGATCGTCCGAAACAATTCCCGGTAGTGGCCGTTTCCATGTGCGAATACTGGAACGTCGATCGCAGTGCCGGCTCTTCGGCCGTTGATGTTACCTTACATGGCAATGCCAACAGTGGTTGCGGCACAAATACCGGAGCATCGTATTTCGATGGACTTTCACTGAACGACCTTCGGGTGGTACACTGGAACGGAACCGAATGGGACGACGCCAACACCGGCACCAATGCCGTGGCAGGCACCTCACCGAATATTACCGTTACCGCACAGGGTGTTAATTCATTCAGTCCGTTCTCATTTGGATCGGTAGGCAGCAATCCGTTGCCGGTTAAACTTGTTCAGTTCACCGGTAAAATTTCGGATAACAACGTAGTACTCCGGTGGAGCACTGCCAGTGAACGTAACAACGATCATTTCGATGTGGAACGCAGCTTTAACGGAACTCAGTTTATAAAGGTTGGTGAAGTGGCCGGTGCCGGCAACAGCATTTCTACACGCTATTATTCATTCAACGATCCTGTTGCCGAAATGCCACAGGGTGCTGTGTACTACAGGCTGAAACATGTGGATTATAACCAGACCGCAGAATACAGTTCCGTAATTGTATTGCATATTGTAAAGGCCGGTGGTGTTGCAATCACAACCGTTTCACCCAATCCGTTCGGCGACCGCATCACTGTTCAATACAGTACCGGAGTTAACGGTGCCGTTACCGTTCGGTTATTGAATATGCATGGAGTAGAAGTAAGTCAAACCCATGTTGAGGCCGTTCGGGGCGACAATACCGTTTCCTTCAGCACCGATGCTATTGCGCAGGGAATGTACTTGTTACGTATTGAAAACGCCAATCAGGCCGTAACCAACAAAGTGCTCATCAAAAACTAACGAAGAGAAACAACGTTCGTATTAATTAGATAAACAGTAAAGAAGCCTGCATGAGAACCATGCAGGCTTCTTTATGGGCTATTAAATTTCCGTCAAAAATGATAAACCACCTGAAAATTTCTGACACTTGATTTATATTCGCAGTATACAAAACCACTAACGAATGAATATTACCGATGCCCTTTTTCAATTACGCAGTAACCCGCAGGCTTTTCTGTCAAATAACAGATTGAAAATAGCCGGGGGAAATCAAGATGGAATAGAAACTTTCTTTTTTGGATATAAGGATGACAGATTTGACAATTACTTCAAATTTGAAAAAGACAGTGGTTGTATGATAAAAAAGGCGGGAAATGATGGACTTGCATACCGGGCACTCCGGGTGCATAACATCCGCATGAATCCAAGAACAGAAGATTTTGAACTGGATCAGATTCCGGGGTACCGGCTTGACAATAACGGGCCTGACATTATGATTACCGGACAATTAAATGCCTGTTCCTTTGTGGTAATGGAAGACCGGCTTAATGGAGGTTATCTGGTGGCGCATCTGCAACCGGGAGGAAACCGTCCACAAGGGGCAGAATTACGAAACGTGGTTAGGGATACCGGTGCTTTCGGAGATAATGGCAATGTGTCTGTTGTATATGGCTTAGGGGATTACCCCAGTTTTGCTTCTATAATTGGTATTCGGGATGGGGCTAATTGGCATATCTACGGACAATCATTAAGTGGAAGCTATTCTGACCCAATAATAGTGGGTGTAACTCAACTTGTTTAAACATTGGCACAAGATGGCTTTTTAATGCGCTTCCAGCCAGTTATTGCCTTCACCCATCTCTGCTTCAATGATCACATTCAGCGGAATGGCATTCACCATTTTATCATAGATCAGTTTTTTCAATTCATCCAGTTCATCCTTGTGGGCATCGAATACTAATTCGTCGTGCACCTGAAGGATCATTTTCGAACGGAACTTTCGTTTTTCCATGGCGTCATGAATATGTATCATGGCCACCTTTATAAGATCGGCGGCGCTGCCCTGTATGGGGGCGTTGATGGCATTTCGTTCGGCAAACCCACGCACCGTTGCATTGGCACTGTTGATGTCGCGCAGGTAACGACGACGCCCCAGTATGGTTTGTACATACCCCAGTTCCCTTGCACTTTCAATGGCTTTATTCATATAGCCTTTGATATTCGGGAACTGCATGAAATAAGTATCAATAATTTCTTTGGCCTCGTTGCGCGGAATGCCCAGTTGCCCCGCCAGCCCGAAAGCTGAAATGCCGTAGATGATACCGAAGTTCACACTCTTGGCTTTGCGCCGCATGTCTTTATTCACTTCTTCGATGGGCACACCGAACACTTTGGAAGCGGTGGCGGTATGGATATCAATTTTATCGCGGAAGGCCTGCAGCATACTCTCATCGTGGGCCATGGCGGCAATGATGCGCAGCTCGATCTGGGAATAGTCGGCACTGAGGATCACATGGTCGGCATCCCTCGGTACAAAAGCCTTTCGTACTTCCCGTCCGCGTTCGGTGCGGATGGGGATGTTCTGCAAATTGGGGTTGTTGCTGCTGAGTCGCCCGGTGGCGGCCACCGCCTGGTTAAAACTGGTATGTACCCGTCCGGTCAGCGGATTGATCATGAGGGGTAAAGCCTCCACATAGGTGCTACGTAATTTCTCAAGCTGACGGTAATCCATAATGCATTGCGCAATATGATTCTCGTATGCCAGGTTCTGAAGCACATCTTCCCCTGTCTGGTATTGTCCTGTTTTGGTCTTCTTCGCCTTGGGGTCGAGTTTCAGCTTTTCAAACAGGATGATGCCGAGTTGCTTGGGTGAATTGAGATTGAACTCTTCACCGCACAAGGTGAAAATTTCTTTCTCCAGTTGTTTTATATCCTTCTCCAGTTCCTGATTGATGTTCTTCAGTACATGCGGATCTACTTTCACCCCTTCCAGTTCCATATGTGCCAGCACTTTAATCAGCGGAACTTCTACTTCATGAAACACCATTTTCACGGGTGTGAAGTTTTTATCTTTCTCCAGCACATGCTTCAGCTGCCAGGTGATGTCGGCATCTTCAGCGGCATATTCGGTGGCTTCGGCCACGGGCACCTCACGAAAACTTTTCTGCTTCACGCCTTTTTTTCCGATGAGGGTTTCGATGCTTACCGGGCTGTACTTTAAATAATGTTCACTCATGGCATCCATGCCGTGACGCTGATCGGGTTCAATAAGGTAGTGGGCCAGCATGGTATCGAACAGGGGACCTTTAAGATCGATGCCGTAGCGTTGCAGGATCATGTAATCGTACTTTATATTCTGCCCGATCTTTTCCGTTTCTTCATTTTCAAATACAACCCGGAACTCATTCAGTATGGCCGTGGCTTCTTCCCTGTTTTCAGGCATGGGTATGTAATACCCTTCATGGTTCTTCCACGAGAACGACATCCCTACAATCTCAGCCACGTTGGCATCGGTTCCGGTAGTTTCGGTATCGAAGCAAATGCTTTTGTGCCGTTTCAATAACACCAGCAACTCATCGCGTTCCTCTTTAGTAATAACAGTCTGGTATTTGTGTTCCACCTCGGCAATGGTTTTTAACCCGTTGCTGATCTCCGCTTCCGGGGTCTCTTCAGTCACTGCCGGTTTCTTATCTACCGCCCCGGCCGATGGTTTAGCATCCGGGGTGCTGAACATACTGATCTGTCCTTTGGCATTCACCGATTCTTCATTGGCATATTTTTCACCGAACAAACGCCGTCCCAGCGTTTTGAATTCCATCTCCTGGAAGAAGGCTTCCACTTTTTCTTTATCGAACGGGCGTATCTCCAGATCGTAATCGGCCAGCTTCACCGGCACGTTGATGTTGATGGTAGCGAGTCGTTTGCTCAGCTCTCCCTGTTCGCGGAATGCGATGAAATTTTCTTTCTGTTTTCCTTTCAGCTCGTCTACATGGGCGAAAATATTCTCCATGCTGCCGTATTGCTGAATGAGTTTTTTGGCGGTTTTTTCACCTACTCCGGGAATGCCCGGAATATTATCTACCGCATCGCCCCATAACCCCAGAATGTCGATCACTTTCTTCACATCGTCCACTTCCCAGCGTGCCTTTACTTTCTCGGCATCCAGTATCTCATCGTCGTTGCCCAGGCGCCCTGGTTTGTATATGAACACGTTTTCACGCACCAGCTGACCGAAGTCTTTATCGGGGGTCATCATATAGGTTTCAATGCCTTTGGCTCCGGCCTCGAGGGCCAGGGTGCCAATGATGTCGTCGGCTTCATATCCGTCTTTGGTGATGACCGGAATATCAAGCGATTCGAGCATACGGAACACATAAGGGATGGCGGTACTCAGGTCCTCGGGCATGGCTTCCCGGTGGGCCTTGTAAGCTTCAAATTCAATATGCCTTTCGGTAGGATGGTCAGTATCGAACACCACACCCAGCTGATCCGGTTTCTGGTTCTTGAGCAGGTCGAGTATGGTATTGGTAAGTCCGAACACGGCGCTGGTATTCAGTCCGTAGGAGGTGATGCGGGGATTGTTGATGAAGGCAAAGTGGGCGCGGTATATCAGCGCCATGCCGTCGAGCAAAAAAAGTTTCATATAGGGTTGCAAGGTAAGGAATTTAATTCCCTCAATGCATGCGCCCTGTCTTCTTCTGTTGTGTATTTTCTATCTCTTCTCCGTAATATAATGCAACTGCACCAGCCCCGTTTCAAAGTGGCGGGAGCCCTGCAGCATCAGGCCGGTTTCGGGGTTGCCTTCGCCGAACAAGCGTACCCCGTTGCCCAATATCACCGGTATGATGGAAATATACAATTCATCAATGAGTCCTTCCTTCAACAGGGCATTGGTGATCTCGGCCCCGCCATCGATGAAAATATTTTTCCCCGGCTTTTGCTTCAGTTGGTTTACCAATGTTTTCATATCATCGGTATAAAAGCGCAGGTTGCCGCTGCCTTCCCGGGCCGTGCGGGTGAGTATATAACATTCCTTGTCGCCGTGCGGGAACGCAACACCCATGGAAAGCACCTTATCGTAGGTTTTACGGCCCATGATCACGGTGTCCACGGTTTTGATGAAGGAACCATAGCCGTAATCTTCGCCCTCACGGGCAACCCGCATCAGGAACTGGATATCGTCGCCGGGTTTGGCTATAAAACCATCCAGGCTCATGGCAATATATAGTATGGAGGATCGCATCGTTTTGTGTTTTGTAAACCGAAATCAAAGGTACTGCCTTCCTGTGTAAATTATGGGCGCAAAACACGGTTTGTCAAATCATGGAATCTTATATATTTGCAGGCGAAAAATAATTCACCATCCATGTCACACGAACCGCTACCACAAGAAGGAAACGACCCGTTTGTTCCGCTAACCGACAATAACAATGTACTGAGCTGGGGAAAAGTAATCCCGTTAATGGCCCTGGTGGCTATCATCGTATTCTGCCTGCTCACCGTGGTGAAGTTTACCGGTTACCTGCAGAACGAACAGCAGGTGGACTGGCGCATTGAACATAAGGTGACTTCCAAGGACAGTGATGAAAACAAGTATATCATGACCAAGGAAGACAAGGAGAGAATGGAAAAAATGAAGATGGAAGCGGAAGAAGGCACACACGAATCATCGAATGCTACCGAGGTGAAAGAATCGGAGCATGCCACCGAAACACCGGCTGAAGCAGACAAAGCCAATGCAAAGGAGGAAGGTAAAGGATCGGTGAAGCCAACTACCCCGACTGAAAACCCGTCAGCCAAGCCATCCGGACAAAAGGAAAATAAACCGGAGCACAAATAATCCGGCACGTACCATACATTTTAAAAAAGAGGGGTGATGATTCATCCCTCTTTTTTATTTTTACACAATGCCCGACAACAAACGACAGAACAAACAGAAGGGCCATGCCGGAGAGTCTTTGGCAGAAGGGTTTCTGCTGGGTTTGGGGTACCGTATCTTACACCGTAATTTCCGGCACGGACGGGCCGAGGTCGACCTCATCGCTACCGACGGCACCGAACTGGTGATCGTAGAAGTGAAGCTGCGCCAAAGCAATCGCTTCGGGTTTCCGGAAGAGGATGTGAGCGACCGTAAGGTGGAGTTATTGTACGAAGCCGGGTATGCCTACCGCGAAGCACAAAACCTTGAGCTGCCGGTACGCTTCGATATCATTGCCATCAGCCTCGACGAGGCCGATATCCGGCACTTTAAAAATGCGTTTTGATTAATTGTCGATCTTCAACACGGCCATGAATGCCTGTTGCGGAATCTCCACGTTACCTACCTGGCGCATACGTTTCTTTCCTTTCTTCTGTTTTTCCAGGAGCTTGCGTTTCCGTGAAATATCCCCTCCGTAGCATTTGGCCGTTACATCTTTGCGCATGGCGCTGATGGTTTCACGGGCAATGATCTTGGCACCAATGGCGGCCTGTATGGCAATTTCAAATTGCTGGCGGGGAATCAGTTCTTTCAGTTTTTCACAGATCTTCTTGCCCCACTCGTAGGCCTTGTCACGGTGTATCACGGCACTCAGGGCATCTACCGGCTCTTTGTTGAGCATGATGTCGAGTTTCACCAGATGCGATTCACGGTACCCGATCGGGTGGTAATCGAGGGAGGCGTATCCGCGGGAGATGGATTTTAGTTTGTCGAAGAAGTCGAATACAATTTCGCCCATCGGCATTTCGAATGTGAGCTCCACACGGGTGGCGGTGATGAACGTCTGGTTGCCGATGATGCCCCGCTTGCTGATGCAGAGGGAGATGATGGGGCCGATGTATTCGCTTCGGGTGATGATCTGTGCTTTGATGAAAGGCTCTTCCACATAATCCGTTTTTCCCGGATCGGGCAGGTCGCTGGGGTTGTTCACGATCACCTCGTCGCCGTTGGTGAGGTAGGCTTTGTACGATACATTGGGAACCGTGGTGATCACAGTCATGTTGAACTCACGCTCCAGTCGCTCCTGAATGATCTCCATGTGCAGCATGCCCAGGAATCCGCAACGGAAGCCGAAGCCCAGGGCTGCCGAACTTTCCGGTTCATACACCAGGGAGGCATCGTTGAGTTGCAGCTTGCCCATGCTGTCGCGCAGTTCTTCGTAGTCATCTGTATCTACCGGATAAATACCGGCAAATACCATGGGTTTCACATCTTCAAAACCATGAATGGCTTCGGCGCAGGGGCGCGATACGCTGGTGATGGTATCACCCACTTTCACTTCCTTGGCGGCTTTGATACCCGAGATAATATATCCTACATCGCCGGTGTAAAGGGCATCTTTCGGCTCTTTTTCGAGGCGAAGGATGCCGATCTCTTCGGCGTAATATTCTTTTTCAGTAGCTACAAATTTTACCTTCTCACCTTTTTTCAGTTGTCCGTCCACAATTTTGAAGTAGGCGATGATACCCCGGAAACTGTTGAACACGCTGTCGAAAATGAGGGCCTTCAGGGGCGCCTCCGGATTGCCTTTCGGGGCCGGCACGCGTTCCACGATGGCATCGAGGATATCGTACACGCCGTGACCGGTTTTACCGCTGGCATGAAGAATGGTGTCGCGGTCGCAGCCAATGAGTTCCACGATCTGGTCGGCGATCTCATCGGGCATGGCCCCGGGCAGGTCAATTTTATTCAGTACCGGAATGATCTCCAGGTTGTTCTCCATGGCCAGATACAGGTTGGAGATGGTTTGGGCCTCAACGCCCTGGGATGCATCCACAATAAGCAGGGCCCCTTCGCAGGCGGCGATGCTTCGCGATACTTCGTAGGCAAAATCCACGTGGCCGGGGGTGTCGATCAGGTTCAGGATGTACTGTTCACCTTTGCAGGTATAGTTCATCTGAATGGCGTGGCTCTTGATGGTGATGCCCCGCTCGCGTTCCAGATCCATATCGTCGAGCACCTGTGCCTGCATATCGCGTGAGCTCACGGTTTTGGTGTACTCCAGCAATCGGTCGGCAAGGGTGCTTTTCCCATGGTCGATATGGGCTATAATGCAAAAATTTCGAATGTTTTTCATGTAGCGGTGTAAAACGGGCGGGAAACAGCGAAGGGCCGGTTACCGGTACCGCTTTTTTACAGAGGCGCGAAGGTAAGCAAAAAATAGGTTTTGGGGAGGGTTTGGGAGGTAAGTGGGGGCCAATCTCTCATTTTAAGTATGGTGCAACATTATTCAACTAACCGGTTTGTTGGCGGGGTATACAGCTAAAAGGTAAATTGTATCCGGAATGATCTCCAGGTTGTTCTCCATGGCCAGATACAGGTTGGAGATGGTTTGGGCCTCAACGCCCTGGGATGCATCCACA